>JALWJP010000200.1:2441-8516 GCA_026997215.1 Nanobdellati archaeon | reverse complement strand
CTACCAAAACACAAGAAGGCATAGAGAATTTAAAGCAAAAGATATGGGAAACTCTAGGCCTTATAAGAATTTATACTAAAAAGCCAGGTGAAAAACCAGATTTCTCAAAACCATTAATAATGAGAAAACCTGTAACCATAGAAGATGTGATGAAAAAACTTAATATTAAAGGAGAGTTTAAATTTGCAAGAGTATGGGGAAAATCAGTTAAGCATGAAGGACAACGTGTAGGGAAAGAACACATACTAGAAGACAAGGATATTATCGAGATTCAAGTTAAGTTTTAAACCTTGCTTCTACTTCTCTTGCATACTTCAAAAGCTGAGCATATACTTCATGAGATGCTAATGTTTTCTCATTACCCACAATTACTAAATGCTTCCTTGCTCTGGTAACACTTACATTTAACCTTCTCAAATCCTCTAAGAACCCTAATTTATTTTTTTCATTAGCCCTTACCAAACTTATAATTATCACTTCTTTTTCTCTACCTTGGAACCCATCTACGGTCTTGATCTCTAATCCTTCATAGCCTTTCAAAGATTTCTTTAACATCTCTACTTGATCATCATAAGGAGAAATAACGCCTATCTGATTTGGTTTAAATCCTTTTGAAAGAAACATTTCCACAAGCTCTTTAACTTTTTCTAACTCTTTTTTATTATAATAAGAGGTGCTTCCTTTTCTTTTTTTCTCCTCTCCCTCAACCTGTACAAATAAAAGGGAAGGCATATCTATGGAATAAGAAGTAGAAGGATGGGCTATAAGTTTTCCTTTATAGAAATGTTTGTTAGCAAAATGCATAATTTCTTGCTTCATCCTGTATTGAATAAGAAGCATAATACTATGAGAAGGATATAATTCTATGAACCTTTCAAACATGCTTTTTTCAAGTCCCTGCTCTTTAGCCTCCATACTCAAAATTGTAGGAGGTAATTGCTTATGATCTCCTGCTAAAATAAGTCTCTTCCCCTTAACTGCTGCTATTAATGCTGAAGGTTCTGTTGCTTGCGTTGCCTCATCGATAATCACCACATCAAATTCTTGATCATCTAATATCTCACTACCAGCAGTAGAAGTGGTTGCAAAAATAATAGAAGCACTATCAAGAACCTTTTTAATCGCGCTTTCTTTCCTCTTTTTAATTTCTTCTTTAAGAAGATCTATCTCCTTCTTAAGTTTTATGTATCTTGCCATTTTTTTTATTTTTTTAAGAGGAATACCTCTAACGCCTCGAGATTGAGCTGCTAAAGCAATAATCTCTTCTTGCTTTAAACCGCGACGATTTGCAGGAGTAGGTTTAACATATTTCTTAAGTTGTTGTTCCTTCAATTCCACTTCTCTATCCAAGGATTTAAGTATTGAATCTTTATCTAATATTTCCATAACCTTAACATCTAAAGTAGATGATAATAATGCATTAGATACTCTGGCTAAACTCCCTACTCTCACCACTCCTTCCCTTCTATAAGTCAAAAGTTTCTCTAAAAAGTTATCCACAGCGGTGTTAGAATCAGCAGCAACTAAAACCTTCAAGTTGCGTTCTGCTAACTGCAAAGCTATTTCAACTAACGTAGTTGTTTTACCAGTACCAGGAGGTCCATGAATCAAAAATAATTCTTTCTCCTGCATAACTGCCTTTATTACCGCTTCTTTCTGTACATCGTTTAAAGAATTATTAAAGAAATTTAAGGATCCTGAGTTATTAAAAGTGTTTGGTTCCCTGTGACCTAATAAAACATCTAAAGGAAATTTACATCTCTTTTTTCTTACAACATTCAAAGCCTCATCCATTCTTCTATAAGTAGTTTCATTAACATACAAATCCAGCCTTATTGTTTTCTTTAAAAAACGTTTTGGAGGCTTTCTTTCAAAATACAATACAACACTATTCTTACCTAAAAAATAAACTGTTGCTGTAATACTATTTTTCAATGGATCGCCGTTACTTAAAAGAACAACATCTCCCACTTTAATTTCACTTTCTTTTATAATTTCCCTTCTAAACAAATAAACCAAAAATTTCCCAAACTCGTTTCTTTCCATTTTAACATATTTTAAACCCACTATTGCTCTACCTTTTTTCTCCCTTTCCTTACCCTTTAACCTCTCTATTTCTTTCCGATGAAACTTCATTTCTTCCTTTCTCTCTAAATCTATTAACTTCTTCCAATATTTCACATATTCTTTTTCATGCAAAAATTTATTTCTTAAAATCATACAAGAATATAAGAAAAATAGTGTTTTTAAAAAATTGTTAAACTCTTACCTCTACAGCCTCTCTTGCTAACCCCCTTAGCAATTGTTTTCCATGATCCGATGGTTTCTTAACTTTAACCATGCCTTTTTTGCCAACGGTAGCTGAAAATAAATACTCTCCATTTACATAAACATCGACGTTTTTACCTACTAATTCTTTATCCAACACTAATACAATATAGGCTCCTTTTTCCATAACTTTGAACTCAACATTCTTCTTTAAAGTAGGTGTTTTAGGCTCCACCTCTATTCGTAAGCCTAATTTATCCTCGAGTTTCTGCACAGTCTTACCTTTCTTACCGATAACAGTCGCTATATCACTTTCATCAACTTTAACAATAGCTTTATTAGGCGGTATGATCAAAACCTCAGCATCTTTAGCTAATTTTTTAACCTCTTTCATGACTGCTTCCTCAGCTAATTTCTCGATAGCACTAATCTCTTCTTTTTTAACTTTTGCAACTTCCATAACAACTGTTTGCTCTCCATAAGTATAGATCTCATATTCTAATTGCTCTGTTTCAAAATCCCTAACCTCTACTATTGGACGTGCTAAATCACTTTCTGTCATACCTGTTGGCGTTCTAACTGTTAAATTCAAAGTATATATTTTCGCTATAGCACCGCTTTTTATGAAGATTACAGTATCAACGATTTGAGGTATTAAACCGAGCTCAACCCTTCCCATAAACCTCTGCACTGCTTCTATCGCCTTAGAAGCATGCACCACACCAATCATACCCACACCGGCCATTCTTAAATCCGCAAATAATCTGAAATCCTTAGTTTTTCTCACCTCATCGTAAATAGTATAATCAGGCCTTACTAAAAGCAAAATATCGGCGGTGTTTTCCATATTATCTTGTAAAGGAGCATATTGCGTTATATCCGCAGGAACCTGCAAATCACGAGGATGCTCCATAGTTTTTACAACCTTGCCCTGCTTTAAATAAAACTCAGCTAATGCTTGAGCAAAAGTTGTTTTTCCATGACCTGGAGGTCCTGCTATGATGATGCCCTCGGCCTTCTCCCTTAATCTTTCAATAAGTTTGTCATGTAATTTATAATCCTCCAGGCTTAACTTAAAAACAGGTCTTACAATGGTTACCTCTAGAGCATCTGAGAAAGGCGGTCGTGCTATAGCTATGCGGTATTCCCTATGTTGAATAACCATTGCCTCATATCTATTAATCTCCACATAACTTTTATCATCTATCCTCGTAATATCTAATATATCATTTATTATTTCTTCAAGCTCCTCTCTTTCCATTATCTTATCGCTAAGCTCGATCAATTTCATCCTACCAGGCAAGCCTTTTTTTGCTTTAGGAGTAGTACCTTCTTTTAAATGCACTGATGCTGTATGCTCATCAAAAAACTTCAAGAACAAAGGCTCTTTACTTATTTTTTTCTCAAAGAACATAACTTCCATTCCCAATGCCTCTGCAACTTTCGCTTGCACCATATCTGATGTAATAAGTACTGCTTTATTCTCATAAGCCACTTCACGAATTAAAAAATCTATTCTTCCTGACTTAGCAAGTTGTATTTCCTCCATCGTTGGAACTCTACCTGTAATAACAACCTTAACGCTGCCTTTTTTCTCATGTTCTTTTATGCGCTTAATCTCCTCCAATCCCAAAAACCCTATTTCTCTACCACGATTTGCTTGGTTCTCAAGTTCAGAAATCACAAATCTCGGAATTATAATGGTTCCTTTAATTTTGCCTTCATCAATCATTTTGCTTACCACACTATTAATTAAAGCAGATGTATCAGGAACATACTTTTTTTGCATTATTCCACCTCAATAAAGAATTAATAAAATGAGGTTTTAAAAGGTTTGGTTATTTAAGCATATTAGTTAAGGAAAGTTTTAGAAAGAATAAGAATTTGTCCGATAATCTCACTAATAAGCATGCTAGTCCATATAACCTCAATCAATAACTATCCTTAAAAAATCATCTATGTCCTTCAAAATACTCAATACAAAATTTGCACCTGCCTTTTCGAGATCTTCTTTAGAGAATATCCCCGTTGCTACGCCTATAGTTGTTACTTTTGCTTCTTTGCCTGCCTTTATATCAAGCGGTATATCTCCTACAAGGAAGATATTATCATGATGAGTAAAATCAAACATCTTCTCGGCTTTCTCTATTGCTACTTTTATAAGATCCTTCCTATTGAATCCCTCATTCCCGAACCCGCCTAATGAGAAATATTCTCTAATACCTGCCCTCTCTAATTTGTGCCATGCAATATCTTCTATATTACCTGTAACTAAACCTATCAGAATATTTTGATTTCTCAATTCTTCCAAAAGGTCTTTCACACCCGGAAGAAGCTTCATATTTTCAGCATAGGAATTCACAAGATATTCTTTAACAATTTCTCTTATACATTCGTGAATTTTAGAGCTGATTGTTTCTTTCTCCAATCCTTTCTTTTCGAGCATTTTCATGATTATCTGTATATCTGTGAGACCATCGAGTCTAAAATCTAATGTTACCTTGATACCGTGAACTCTCTCAATAGCTCTCGAGAATGCATTAATATGAGCCGATGAACCTTCAATAAGTGTTCTGTCTATATCAAATAATACTAATTTGTTATATTTCATATAATCCCTTTTTATTCGACCTTTAACGGCCGTATCTCAACTTCCCTATAAATATCATCAAGATACCTCACTTCTCCAATATATACTGCGTTAACATCTCTTCCCTTTCCTAATTCCACATCAGTCATTGCAGCCATCACAAAGTGAAGTTGCATATCATGATAAGCAGGATATCTTATAGCAATGGGCTCACCTACTTTTCTAACGGAGTTATAACCTTCTGGAATCCTATAATTACCATTTTCATCTTTACTTACAATCATATATGTTTTTGGCATATTTCTCATTCTTCTATAGAGTAATTCCATCTTTTTTAATATACTCAATATATCACCTATTCAAACCCTACTATAAAAATATAGAGAAAAGAAAAAATTTTTAAAAAATGTCCGCCTCTGATAAAAAATCAAAGATTGATTTATTAGATTATCCGGAGAACATAAAAAAGTAATATCATCTTATTGTCTTGCAAGAGATGTAGAAAATAATGGAGTTCTGATATTCTGTGAATATGTAATATTTCCATATCTTGAAAGGCACAACAGAACATTTCTAATCAAAAGAGATGAAAAATTTAGAGGCAATGTGGATTATGATAATTATGAAGATATGAAAAATGACTTTATTAAAGGAAGATTACATCCTCTTGATCTAAAAAATGCAGTTGCAGATTTCCTGATTGAATTACTACAACCAATCCGAGAAAAATTTACATCTCCTGAAATGAAAGAACTACTTAATAGAGCATATCCTGAAAATGTATAGGAATAAAAAGTTACCTGCTTTTTCTTCCAACCACTACAAGTTCACCTTCTTTTTTCTTGTTTCTATCAAACCCATTGAACATCTCAACAACTTTAAATCCTGTTCTTTCTAAATAACATCTAATCTCTTGCGGCATAATATAGCGTAAAGGTGCTCTTTGAGGTTTGAAAATTTGCTTTTTACCACCTTTTATTATGGTATAAGTTGTCCTCCTTTTTATTATCTGATTAAGCGGGTCGTGTTCCTCCACTACTGTTTCTTCTATAACCTTACAATCTCCATATACGTGTTCCGATCTCCACATATCAGAAAATTTTACAGGATAAAAGAAGTGTAACACCGCTAAGCCATCATCTTTAAGATGTTTGTTAAAATTTTTCAATGATTGAACTATATCTTCATTAGTGATATTATAAAGAAACGTGCTGAAC
>JALWJP010000200.1:0-2431 GCA_026997215.1 Nanobdellati archaeon | reverse complement strand
CGCATATCTCTAACTAGAAATGTTGCTCTATCTTTTAACCTCTCCTTCGCTATTTTAATCATGTCTTCTGAAAGATCTATACCTACAACCCTATAACCTTTCTCGCAAAGCAATCCTGCATGTTTTCCTGTTCCACAACCCACATCTAGTACATCTAACACATTATTACCGTACTCTTTGAAGATCTCATCCAAAAACTCAACTTCTTTTTTATAATCCTTGTCAGCATATAGTATATCGTAAAGTTCTGCAAGAGATGTATAAAGTTGGTCTTCCATAATTCATACCTCAATACCTTCCTCTACCGATCTCCTAACAATATTCAATCCCTTCTTCATCTTTTCAAATTCTTGAGGAGTATAACATAAAACCTCTAAATCCACAGGTAAATTCCACATTTCTAAAATCTCTACAGGACGTTTTATGAAATCAACACCCTCGTATCTCTTATCTACAACAACAACATCTACATCGCTAAATTGAGTATAATCTCCTCTTACTCTAGAGCCAAACCAGATCATCTTCTCAAGTTTTAAGGCATTTTTTATTCTTCTTAGTTCTTCCATTATTTGTTTATTTGTAACTGTTTCTGTAACCATTCTAACACCTTTTCACATTCTTTAAATAATTCCTCCACATCCTCTTTAGTATAAGCCCGTGAAGGTATATCACCTAAAGCATCAGGATAGCGAGCAACATAGTAAGAAGTTGTCAATTCTCTCAAAGTTCTCAAAAATTTATGAGGTATTTTACATTTTCTACCTAAGAAAAGAAGAGAATGTGTTGCAGTAACCATTTCCTTAAAATTCTTCATAATGCAAGCCTTAAGTCCCTTCTCAACTGCTTGTTCTAGCCAAAAAACAGCAGCATACCACCTCTCCTTTTCATAACTTGCTTTAGCAGTTTCAAAATCTTCTACTGCTTGTTCCCACCAAAGATGCCAGTTATTCATAACAATATATTGTGTTTTTAAATATTTAATAAACTTATAATAAAGCATGAAAAAAATAATAAATGAAGGATTGGCAACCATCAAGATCATACCAGGGAAAGTTAAAAAATCTGATGAGGTGTTTTATAATCCTGCCATGAAAATAAATAGAGATATAAGTGTGTTAGCTGTAAGAGCATTCCAAAAAATGACGGCAAGAAGTTTAAGAGTAATGGATGTAATGGCGGCAACAGGTATAAGAGGGATTAGATATGCATTAGAAGTTAATAATATTCATGAAATTATATTTAATGATTTGAATCCAAAAGCCATAGAACTCATAAAAGAAAATGTTAAACTCAATAATCTTGATATTCCTTATAAAATATATCAAAAAGATGCCGCATGCATTATGCACGAATACAGATTCCTAGGGGATGTTGTAGATGTTGATCCTTTCGGCACGCCAGCACCTTATTTAGATGCAGCAGCTAGGTGTGTAAGCAACAAAGGATTATTGATGATCACATTCACAGACACAGCTGTACTTTCTGCTACTTACCCCAACGTAGCTTTAAGGAGGTATGGAGTAAAAATAAGTAAAGGTTATAGGCCTCATCAAGAGTTAGCGATGAGAGTTGCATTAGCTTCTATAGCAAAATCTTTATCAAGGTTTGATAAAGGCATGATACCTCTTCTTTCTATTGTGTACAAACATTTTGTAAGGGTTATTGTTGCAATAGATAAGCATAAGAATGCTGCAACAAAGGTTTATGAGAACATAGGTTCTAAATCTTACGAAATTAAAGGAAAAAAATTAATTGCTGAAAACGTATGGGTAGGCAAAGTAGGAGATGTAAAGTTTGTAAAAGAAATGTTAAAACTAAGCAATTCCGATTATGCGGAAGCGAATAAAGTATTAAATATATTAAAAGAGGAGTATAAATACAGGAATTATTACGATATTCCTTTTATTTCAAAAATGATAAACAAAAGAGTAAAAGGGTTAAAAGAAATTAATAAAAAAATAAAAGTTGCAAAAGCACATTTTCAAAAAGATTTTGTAATAGCAACAAATGCTTCTTTACAAACTATCCTCAAGATTTTGAACGACTAAATCTATCAAATACATAAGTGCTAAGATAAAGAAACGGCGTATCAAGCAATGCTATAATTAACTTAATTATATATTGCGACAGAACCATGGATTTTAAGGCATCATAAGGAAATATACCGTAAAAAGCAATAGTTATAAATAAGATAGTATCAATAAATTGCGCTATAGCTGTAGATAAATTATTCCTAAGCCACATTTTTTTGCCTTTTGTCTTAACTTTTAATAAGTGATAAACTCCAACACTAACATTTTGACTTATAAGGTAAGCTAGTAAAGATCCAAAAACAATTCTCCACGTTAAAGAGAAAGCTTGAGAAAAAATTTTCGCTTGCTCAGACGCAAAAGAAGGGTAAGGCATAACATTAGAAAACAATATAACAATC
>JALWJP010000199.1 GCA_026997215.1 Nanobdellati archaeon | reverse complement strand
CACCATTACTTCCCGGAGGGCTGGCATAGCTGACCATACGTTGGGTTACGGCCACTCGCAGATACAATTTACCCGCCTTTACCGTATCCACCGGAATTATGGTTACTAATGCCTTAACCGAGTCTTCGGTAATGGTTGCTTTAATATGGATTTTTAGCGGTGAAGGAATGGCAAGACGTTCTTTCATCTGTTTTTCCATGGCACTTTGACTGGCTGGGACGCCTTCCAACCGGCCGTCCATTACATAATTAGGTACGCCATTGATATTGTAGTAATGAATTCGATTGACGCAGTCGTCCTTAGCCGAAAGGTACATGGGATCCGTACCTGGCCACCAGGCATGATAGCGAACGGAAATCACCCCGCCAAAATGCTGGGAATAAAATTTTTGCAAACCCGGATTGTAATAGGCGCAGGGCGAGCAACTGGCATTGGTCGCTTCTTCCAACAAAACAATACGGCGGGTTTGCGGGAACAAATTGGCAACTAAAAGAAGTAAAATGACAACAAAAAATAAACGCATAAATATTCCTTTTTTAGGTAATGGATTTGTAGTTTTTAATGAAAAGTATATTAAAAGAATCTATGAAACATTAAAAAATGCTCTGTAATCTTTTTTCTGCTATTTTTATATAAAAAGGGTTTATTTCAAAGCCTATAAAATCTAACCCGAGTTCTTTGGCAGCAACGCATTCGCTTCCACTTCCTACAAAAGGGATTAATACAATACCCCCATTCTTTGGTTTGCAAGATAAAATTAATTTACGGCTTAATTCCAATGGCTTCTGGGTAGGATGAAAATGTATAAACTTTTCATGATCTATATGATTTGCTTTATCTTTTGCAGGATAGGCGCTTCCACATTTTTCACAATAAAACCATCTTTCTTTTCTTCCAGCACCACCTGCTAATGCTGGTATTTTTATAACATCACGTGGTAGAGCTCCTTTTTCATGAGCATTGTATTTGGTTTTTTTATTTCTATTACTAAATCTACCTTTTGTCTCTTTTCTTTCTTTACCTGCTGCATTTTTTAAGAAAGACTCTGTGTATGGTTCTCGTATATCATCTTCATTAAAAATAAAAGAATCCTTCCAGATACATAAAATAGATTCATGGCTCCTTTGCCAAAAATGTAGATTAGGAGTGTTCTTATTAGTATAATGCCAAACCAACCACCTTTTATTAGCTTTTATTTTTACAAATAAATATGGGAGAATCTCGCTAAAACCATAAATAAACATAGTTCCTGATGGTTTTAAAGCTTTTAAGGCAAGATTTATCCATTTCATAGACCATTTTAAATAATCTTGTAAAGGTAAATTGTCTTTAACTATTCCAAAATCTTTTCCTGCATTATATGGAGGGTCTGCTATTATAATGTCAACACTTTCTTTATGTATTTTTTTTATATATTGTTTACTAGAAAATATTCCCACATTAAATAATGTAGGTGAATTAGAAAGAGATAGTTCAATTCAATCTAAAGCAGGTGAAATATCAAAAAAACTTAGATTTGATGAATACCAAGCTATACTAGTAGAGCCTCTATCAAAAATTTATAATCATAAAACATGGGAATATGTTACAGCAAAGTATTCATATATAACTGCTTTAAGACAAAATGGTGAATCTGTAGAGGTAATTACTGCAAATATTTTACCAGTTCTAGTAGATGGTGAACAAAAATACTTTTTGTTTCAAAAACGATCAAAAGAGAGTGGTTTGTATCCTGGTTACTATAGTATTTTTGGTGGTTCTTTTTCTCCAAAATTAGATAATGACAACCTATATGTTACTGCTATTAGAGAAATTAAAGAAGAGATTATAGGTATCAAAAGTAGCAATGAAGAGTTGTTAAAAAGTTTAAAAAGCAGGAAAAAACTCTTAACACAAGAGAC
>JALWJP010000198.1:7948-8564 GCA_026997215.1 Nanobdellati archaeon | reverse complement strand
TTTAAGGGAATGAATTAATTGGAATAAAAAATAAGTTTTCCCTACTCGTCGAGGACCTACGATAATGTTCGCTTTGTTTTCTTTGTATTTGAAAGGTAGATCTCTTGCAATTAATTTTTTTGGTTCGTGTTTTTTCCATTCCACTATAATCTGCTTAAGTATTTCCTTTGGAACTTCCATATATTTTTATATTACAAGACAAAATTTAAAAAATTTGTCTTGTATGTAATACAAATTCCATAATTACGCTGATGATTTGGATTATTCTGAGAAAATATTCCACTAATTAAAGCGAGGGGCGGGATTTGAACCCGCGTGAATGGGGTCTGCAGCCCCACGCCAAACCTGGCTAGGCGACCCTCGCAGTATATAAGGTTATTGCAAGAGAATATTTAAAATAATTTATATTTGTGACACGTGTCACATTACTTCTCTGTGAGTAATGTTTTTGCTTTTGATGTTAGATAATAAGCATATTTTCTACCTCTTTTTTCACGAGCCACCAGATTCATAAGTTCTAACCTTCTGAGTAAGTTGTTTATGGCTCTTAGTGCATGTACTTTGGAAGAGTATTCGCTTACATCTATGAGTTCGACTATTTGAGGGGGTGTTAGGT
>JALWJP010000198.1:0-7938 GCA_026997215.1 Nanobdellati archaeon | reverse complement strand
GTAATTATGCTTTTTTATGAGTTTAAGTATTTCTCGTTGTTTATCTGTTATTTCAAAGTATTCTTGAATAGCAGGTTTTTCTTCTTTTTCTTCCTTTTTCTCTTCTATATGAGGGGAAAAGGAGGAAGCATTATTGTTAAGAAATGATTCGTTAACTATCATTGCTTTTTCTTGAATGGCTTTTTGCAATGCTTTATCGCATAACTTTATTATCTCCCGCGGGAACCCTCCGCTTATCTCATAAACTTTTTCTACAAAAGAAGGAGTGAAGGGAGCAATATCTCTTCCACCATAATATTCTATTCTTGCTTTTATTAATTGATATGTTTCATCTTTTGTTAATCTGTTAAGTTGTATCTCTAATGCTATTCTTTGTTTTAATGTTTCTAATTCGTTTTCTAATCTTTGTGAAAAAGAAGGTAATGATAAATATATGATTGTTGCACCTTTAATTTGATCTATTAATGTTCTACTCCATTCTAATACTTCACGAGAAGTTTCATGGGCTTCGTCTATTAGCATAATAAATCTTTTATTTTTTATGTGTTCTGCTATGTTGTATTTATCAATATGTTTGGTAAAACATTTTATTCTGTTTACTATTCCTTTGCACAATATATTTCTTTTTATTATTTCCACAAGCTCGTCCTCGTTATAAGGGGGTTTTGGTAGATAAATAACATTTTCAAAATTCTTCTTAATCCATAATGAGAGAGTTGTTTTTCCTGCACCCGTCATTCCTGTTATGAGTATGTGTTTTTCACCAAGTTTTAGGGCTTGTAATAAGGCATTTCTTTCTTTTTCATAACCTACTAAAGTTTCAGGTATTATATCAAGAAGAAAAGGGTTTTCTTTTAAACCATATTGTTGAACGTTAAATTCACTCATAATTAATATGAATTACACAAACTTTTAAAATATTTCACATAAAATAATGTGAAATATGCGTGCTTTTATTGCTATTGACGTTTCTGATAAATATTTGTTGTATGAGAAAGCTAAGTCATACTGGCACGCTTTAGATAAAAACGATATAAGCCATAAACCTGTGAAAAAAGATAATTTTCACGTGACTTTATTGTTCTTGGGTGAAATTTCACATGAATATGTGAATAAAGTGTGTGAAATTATACGTGAAATTGATTTTAAACCATTTTCGTTTACTGTTACAGGATTTAATTCTTTTGGTAAGAGGGTTGTATTCTTTGATATAAAGGAGCAGGAGTTATTTAAGGAAAAACACTTAACAATTCTCTCTAAATTAGGGTTAAAATATGAGAAATTTCACGCTCATATAACTATTTCACGTATAAAAACGTTTAAAACATTACCTCACGTGAAATTAGAATCGATAAGAATACAAGCAAGAGATCTATGTTTATATGAAAGCAAGTTAACTTCACATGGTCCTATTTATAGAAAATTTTGTTGTTCATGTGAACTTTAGAGGTGTTAACATGAAATATGATATTACACGTGTAACAACGAGAACTTTGATGTTTTCTATTTTTATTAGCTTATTTACGCTTTTTATTTATGTGCTGTTCTTTGATGTGTATAAACACGTGAAATTAAGTGAAATCAATATGAACTTAGTAGGTGAAAAAGTAGAGGCTTGTGGTTATGTGAATGATGTCTATAGCACTCCTAAATACACTTCCTTTTATTTAAGTGATGGGTTAAACAGCAGTATTTACGTTATTTTCTTTAAGAAGGATGTGTATGTTAGCTCTCATGCTTTTGTATGTGTTAGAGGAAGCATCAAACTTTATAATCGTAAACTGGAGATACTAGGTGAGACTTTAAGATAACTCTTCGATCCTTTTCATTATTTGTTTATGTAAGAGTTTAATAAGTTCACGTTTGGATTGCATCAAGACAACATCGCTATCCCCCATCACAACCATATTATGGGCAAAAGGACTAGGTAACTCTAGGTTTCTATAGACCTTGTACTTCCATATGTTTTTCTCTATATTTTTTAAAAAGTCTTTTGCATTTTTTATGTCCATTACATCCTCTAGAATTTCTCTATATACTTCTTTTATAAGAGGAAACTCTTCGTCAACATCACTAAGCATCTTATAAAGCATCCATGAGGTTATTGCTTGTCTGTGCACAGATTTTTGCTTGCCTGCATAACTTCTTAATACTAATAATCCTCGTGTAGCCACATGCCTGAATCTTCTTTTTATCATTTCTGTATTTTTTATAGCTTCTTTAATAATATTATCTATATTCTTGGATGTTAATTTATCTAAATATGGCTCTATGTTTATCCTTTTATTAGAGGGCAGGGTTAAAATAAAGCCGTTGTCATGAACAACTATTCCTACATTAGTTCTGTGAAATTGCGAGATGAGGTAAGCGTAAGCCCTGGATAGCGCATCGTTTACTCTTCTACCTACTAAAGTATGGAAGATAAAGTTCTGCCTTAACCTCTCATCAAAGTATTCCTCTATAATAATTGTGGTTTTAGTTGGTATTTCAAGGTATCGATGCTGCTCTTCAAAATACCGCTGAATCATCTTAGCTGAATTTTTGGAAATAGGCATGGTTTTTAGGAGATGTTGCTCTATTTGCTTAGCATTCATGCTCTTTACAAGGTTCTTCATTTCCGCTCTAAACTCTCCAATATCTAAAGCTAGATCATAGGAAAGAGGTAGTTGCTCAGAAAACCACGATGGTACCGTAGGGGTTAAGTCATCAGTAAGACGAGCTCTTATAGTTGCTCCTCGTGAGCCTAAAAACTCGTAAACTTTTCCACCAAGCACAAATCTATCATGGAGTTTAAGGTTTTCAGCAAACTCCTCTTCTACCTTACCAATATATTTACCATTCACATCTTTTACTTTAATCATTGCTTCATCAGGTATGGTTCCTACATTTGTATAATAAATCATTCTTATGTTTTTACCTTTCTTACCAAAGACTCCTTCTTGCTCATCCCACCATATTTTTGCATATACGCTACTTTCTTCCAATTCCTCATATCTACCAGATAAGTAATATAAGAGATTAAGAAAATCCTTATAAGGTAGGTCTTTGTAAGGATAGGCTGAAGTAATGAGATCGTAAGCTTCTTTAACTTTCCATTTTCTTTCCAAACTCATTCCTACAATGTGTTGAGCTAACACATCTAAAGGGTTAAGAGGAATGTGTATTCTATCTATCTTTCTTTCTAATGCTTTTTTAGCCATTACCGAGACTTCAATCAAATCATCGCGATTTAAGGCGATAAATACTCCTTTTGATGTTTCGTGCAATTTATGACCTGCTCTTCCAATCCTTTGCAATGCTCTCGCAATAGATTTAGGAGATCCTACTAGAATAACTAAATCTACATATCCAATATCTATGCCTAATTCTAAAGAGGTGGATGTTACAACACACTTTAATTTGCCTTCTTTAAGTTTTTTCTCTACTTCGAGTCTTACATCTTTTGAAAGTGAGCCATGATGCGCCTCTATTAAATCAGCATATTTATCTTTAAATCTTGTTTTTAAATGGTGAACTATTTTTTCAGTTCCTGCTCTGGTATTTGTAAAGATTAGTGTGGTGCGATGCGAGTCAATAAGCTTATCTAAGGTATTGTAAAACTCTTTTTGTAAAGCTTCGTTTTCAGCATAGATTAAATCTTCAACAGGGGAATAAACATATAACTCTATTTTTTTAGCAAAACTTACATCTATTATGCCGCATTTTCTTTCTTTTTTATTCCCTATTAAAAATTTACCTACTTCTTCTAAAGGGGCTACGGTAGCGGATAAGCCAATTCTCGTAAACTCTTTGTAGTATGCTAAACGTTCCACACTAAGCATTAGATGGGTTCCACGCTTATTTTCAGCTAAGGAATGGATTTCATCGATGATGAGGTATTCTATATCGCGCATCTTTTCAGAAAATTTTGGTGAAACAAGCAAAATGGACAAGGACTCAGGCGTGGTAATTAGAATATGTGGCGGATTTTTTAGTTGCTTTTGCCTTTCGTAACTGCTCACATCCCCTGTTCTTTTACCAATTCTTATGTCTTGCAAATCTATGCCTTTTTCTTTAAACATTTCTTTAATCTCATTCAATGGACCTTGCAAGTTTCTTTCTATGTCGTTGTTTAATGCTTTTAAAGGGGATACGTAGATGGCATAGACTTTGTCCTCCAATAAATTGTTGCGAGCTAATATTACTAACTCGTTAATAATGGCTAAAAAGGCAGATAGTGTCTTACCTGATCCTGTAGGACTGCTAATTAAAATATTTCTTTTTTTATGAATGTTAATAATGGAATAAAGTTGAGGAGGAGTAAAATCTTTGAACTTTTTAAGAAACCATTCTTTTACCACATCATCTAAAATATTCAATATTTCTTCTTTTTTGTATGGTTTTTCTAACCAATAAACTTGACTCATGCATATAAAACATCAATAGAAATTTAAAAAAATAAACCTATGCATATAATTGTGCATATAATTGTTATAATTTGCCAAAAAGAAAAGCACTATTTTTTAAAACTTTTTTAACATTATTATCTTTATGGAATGGAAAATTGTTGAGGCTAAAGGTTATGATTATTTGGAGATGAAGATTAATGTTGGCGACGAAGTTTATGCTCAATTAGGTTCTTATTTGATGCATTTAGGGGATGTGCAGGTAGAGTCTAAAGCTTATGGAGGTATAGGCAGTGCATTAAAAAGGGCATTTTTAGGAGGAGAAAGTTTCTTTCTTAATCGTATAACAACAAACTCCCAAGGTTATGTGTATTTAGCACCATATTTGCCTGGAGAGATAAAACATGTGAAAGTTAATAATCCTTTGTATGTAAGAGATGCATCATATTTTGCAAGTCATGGTTCTTTGAAAATCACCTCCAAATTTATGGGTTTGAGAGGTTTTTTCACATCAGGAGGATTTTTTTGGTTATATGTAGAAGGGCAAGGAGATTTATGGCTTAATTCTTATGGATCTCTTGTAGAGGTAGACCTTAAAGCAGGGGAAGAAATAACTGTTGATAACGGTAATCTTGTTGCTTATGAATCTTCATTGCAAATAGAAACTAAGAAGCTAGGGGGTATGAAAACTTTTTTATTTGGAGGAGAGGGATTGGTGTTTAAGATGAAAGGTCCTGGAAAAATATATCTTCAAACACGCAATCTTGATCAATTTATTGCACTTGTATTAGGAAGATCACGTAAGTGATATTATATGTTAGAGATTTTTACTGCCTATATGTCAGGAATACTGGCTTCTTTTACTCCTTGCATGGTTGCTTTGTATCCTTTATTATTTTTTAGACTTTCTAAAGAAAAAAAGGTTAAAAAAACTTTATTTTTACTCTCTTTAGGATTTTTATTGGTATTTGCTATGGTTGCACTGTTTTTATCACAACTTGATTTTGAAAAAATAAGGTTTGGTTTTGGTTTAGTATTGGTATTTCTAGGATTGGCAGGAATATTTAAAATACTGCCTAATTTAAGCACAAATATAAATACTCTAAACCCCTTTATCTTTGGCATTACTATGGCTCTTGTATTTTCCACAAACCCTTGCTCTCTTCCTTTTCTTTTAACTATTTTATCCGGAAGTATGGCCCTTAACCTTAATATTCTTTCATCTTTACTCTTTTTTTCGTTAGGTTTGTTAACCCCTATTATTGTGTTTGCTTTGATCGGTAATGCAGCTATTACGCACATACTTATGAAGCATGCATCTAAAGTCCATTATATTGAGAAATTTCTTAATCTTTTGTTAATTATTACAGGTATTTATTTGATTTTCTCCATTCATTCTCTAAACGAGTGGGCTTTATGGTTATCTTCTGCCTTAATTCTTGGAACTTTCATAGGTGTTGCATGGCTTTTATTTCCTGATGTTAGGAAGGAACCCTTTATTATTTTTATTTTCTTATCTTTGCTATTCATTCTTAGCGCTTTCGTGTTTCATTGTAAAGAATATGTATCTCAAACTCCTACATTAGAGAATACATGCTCTTATAACCCAAATCAATGTGAATCATGTACGATATGCGGTTATTTATTTCTCATAGCAACTTTTTCAGCAGCATTAGCTTTATATTTAAGATATTATAGGAAATGCTCATCTCTTAAAACAATAAAGTTTAAGGTGAAATGGTGATATTGGAGTTATTTGCATTTTTTATTTTACTTGCGTTATCAGCTTTTTTTAGTTCATCAGAAACAGCAATTTTGTCTTTGAACAAACTAACCTTGAGATCTTTAGTAGGTAAAGATTCGGTAATACTTAAGCAATATCATCGCATCCTCATAACCATATTAATAGGCAATAACATTGTTAATCTTTCTATGGCAAGTTTAGCTACATCGATGGTTTATAAGGTTTTTCCTAATTATGCAGTAAGTATTGCTACTTTTGTTACTACTTTAGTGGTTCTGATTTTTGGTGAGATATTTCCTAAAAGTTTAGCTTTAAAACATAACAAAACCTTAGTTAAAATTTATTTTCCTTTTTTATCCTTTTTTTACTATTTCTTTTTACCCTTAACTTTGTTATTTGAAAAATTTTCAAAATTTTTGAGATTTAATATAGCAGAGGCTAAAATAAGTATAGACAGGGAAGAATTTGAGGAAGTTGTGGAGCATGCTCATAGCGAGGGCATATTAGATAAAGAAGATAAAGAAATAATACAAAATCTTTTAACTTATACTCATAAAAAGGCAAGAGATGTTATGATACCTTTTACTCATGTAAAAGTATTAAACCAAAACATTACTATAGAAGATGCATTAAAAAAAGCAGCAAAATACAGATTTAGCAGGTATCCTGTTTATGATAAACATCCTTCCAATATAATAGGTATGGTTCATCTTAAGGACCTTTTAATGTATGAGAAGGATAAAAAAGTCAAAGATGCGAAAAGAAGAATATTGGTTGTAAAAGAGGAAGAACTTATAGATAATATACTTAAAAAAATGAAAAATGAAAAGACACATTTAGCTTTAGTTAAGAAAGGTAAAAAACCCGTAGGTATAATAACTTTAGAAGAGATTTTAGAGGAATTGGTAGGAGAAATAGAGGATGAGATTGTTTAAATACATTCTCCTTTTTTATATGCATTAATGATTTCATTTAATGCATATTTATTACCCATCATATATCCTGAAGGTAATATACAGTATTTATATTTTCCATTTTCGAGGATTTTAGTACCGTTGTATTCTTCACATATTGCTTTCTCTTCCTTTTCTCCATAAAAATAACCTTCTTTATCCTGAGATTTTGCAGGATACCCTAGCATTACTAAAGGAGATTGATTTCTAAAGCAAACCATTAAAGGAACTCCTCCTTTCCATTTGGGGAGTTTATCACTTATCTCTTTAACCTTTTCGCTATTAATGGAGATATAAGTTATATTTATACCAGAGGGTAAGGATTCTTTAAGATGAGTACAATGAGGACAAGTGAGTGAGTAAACAAGATAAATCGAACCTTTTGTATGCGTTGTTGAAGTATAAGCAAGATGATTATAATTATAATAAACAAGTATGATTAATAGGAGAATGCCGGCAATTAGATGTAAGTGTTTAGTATGTTTTTCTTTCCATTTGATAATGGTTTTGGGACTTATTCCTTTAGCAACAAGAAATGTTATTAATAACATGGGAGAGATGAATAATAAATTATAATATGTGAGAACAAATAATTTATTTACATTACTGCTTATCATGGCTAAAGCGGTAATATAAGGTCCTGAAGAGCAAGGTAATAGAAGTGCGGATAAAACAAAGGCAATGGGTATTGTTGAAAAAGGACTCTCAACTAATTTTGAAAATTTTTTTACATACTTTCTTAGGGATAAAGGCATTTCCATAGCACTAAACCCCTTAGCTTCTTTAAAATACCCATTAAATTCGGCAAGAATCATTATTATTAAAAGCAGGTTTAATATGTAATACAATGTATTAC
>JALWJP010000197.1 GCA_026997215.1 Nanobdellati archaeon | reverse complement strand
TTACAAGACTCTCGTATAACTCTCAAATTAGGATTATTTTTGCTTAATAATATTGTTTCTTTAGCAGACATTACTAAGAGTTTCTATGAAGAGATAAGCAGAGCAACATACGGATATTTGGTTGAAAGTTACGCTATCAGAATGGCTAAAAAGTATGGATTTCTTGTACCTAATAAACCTACAGCTCAAAGCATTAGTGAGAGATTCTCCTTAGGCGAGTACGAAGGAGCTTTTGTATATGAGCCTGTACCAGGGTTGCATGAAAATATAGCGGTATTTGATTTCAGAAGTCTGTATCCTAGCATAATAATTACACATAATATTAGTCCTTGCACTTTAACATTACATTGCTTATCTTCTCATCATCATGTGCCTGGATATAATTATTGTTTTTTAGATAAACCACAAGGTTTTGTACCCTTTGCAGTTAATCACATATTTAACAAAAGAGTTTATACTAAAGAACTAAAGAAGAAGGCAAAAAAAGGAAGTGAAGAGTATAAAAAACTTAAAGCACAAGATTATGCTTTAAAAACAGTTCTTAATTCTTTTTATGGTTACTTGGGTTTTCCTGGATCGAGATGGTATAAAAGAGAATGTGCTCAAGCAGTAACCGCTTATGGCAGGCATTATATTAAAAAAATTATTTCTTTAGCTGAGAAAAATGGTTTTAAAGTAATCTATGGGGACACCGATAGTGTTTTCCTAAAATTGGGCACAAAAACTTTAGAAGATGCTTTGAACTTCAAGGAAAATGTGAATAAAGAATTACCTGGTGTGATTAAATTAGATTTTCAAGGGTATTATATCAGAGGTATTTTTGTGAGTAAGAAAGAAGGCAAAGGCGGTGCTAAAAAAAGATATGCTTTAATAGATAAAGAAGGCAACCTTGTGATTAGAGGTTTTGAGAGAGTAAGAAGGGATTGGTGCGGTTTGGCAAAGCAAACACAAGAAACCGTCTTAAGATATGTTCTAGAAGGTAAAATAGAGAAAGCAAAAGAATATGTTAAAGATGTTGTGAATAAACTTAAGAATAAAGAGGTAAATTTTGATGAACTTATTATCTACACAACTTTGCAAAAAAACATTGAGAGTTATGAGCAACTAGCTCCTCATGTCGCAGTAGCTAAAAAGTTAAGTAACAGGGGTTTACGGATTTTTTCAGGAATGACTATTCCTTATATCATCACAGATAAAAAGGGTAGTATCTCAGAGAAAGCAGAATTCGCAGCTTATGCCAAAACATATGATCCTGATTATTATATAAATAATCAAGTATTACCTGCTGCTTTAAGAGTGCTTAGTGCTTTAGGCATTACAAAAGATGAATTGTTAGGTAAGGGAAAGCAGCAGAGGTTGTTTAGCAAAAATGTTTAGCTATTATAATTTTAAATATATCACCATCCTACAGAACAATCCTTTTCACTTACTTGTTCCCATGAAGAACAAATGCTATTAACACACACGCTACATTCTATCCAACTACATATGCCACTATCATCGGAGGTTGGTCTACATAAGAATTCTACATTATTTACACCACCAACCTGACTCCATGATGTTTTACAACCATCACTTAAACACAAAGATTGTGCTTTAACACTTCCTGCAACATCAAGTTTAGCTTGAGGATTTGTTGTGCCTATACCTACATTGCCATTAGAGTTTAAGATTGTTAATCTGGTTGTTCCTGATGTTTGTAAATAAAGATTTTCATTATAACTGCCAATTAAACCTGTATCCACAGTTATGCCTTTATTAAAATAATATCGAGGTCTGTCTGTATAGAAATGAGACCATGCTGTATTTTTAGGACCTATATCTACATAACCATTTCCTGTGTCTATTCTTAATGCTCCATTTAAACTGCCTACTCCTCTTACCATGCTTAATCCTATGATGCCAT
>JALWJP010000196.1:8005-8615 GCA_026997215.1 Nanobdellati archaeon | reverse complement strand
TCTTTCGCCTTATGAATCTCTTATCATTCTTCTTATTATTTCTTCTATTAATGAATGTGATTTTACGTAAACATTGAGATGTGCAATATCGTGAAGAGCTTTAATTACGTAAATTCCTTCTACAATAATTACTTTTATGTCTTTTATTATCAGATCTTTATATCCTATACGTGTTGCTTTTTCAAAAGAATATATAGGTAGTTTAAATACGCCTTCTTTTTTTATTATAATCTCATTAATAAGATTTTTCAATTCTTGAAGATCTATAGTTTCTTGATGATCAAAAGTGTCATAGAATTCTAAAAATTCAGGGGTTTCGGGTTTATAAAAGTTATCAGAATTGATTATTATAGTTTTAATATTATTTTTTTCTAACTTTTCTTTAAGATTCTTAGACAAATAAGATTTACCTGAAGCAGAGGTACCAGCAATAGCTATTATAAATGGTTCTTCATTAGATTCATTAACTCTTTTTATAATTTCTTCTATTCCTTTCTCAAACCCATCAATTCGGATCATAGCATATAATATATTTTATAATCTTTTAAATTTTGTTAATAACGTGACATTCATATTCTTTTTGATAAGTAGTTAATTCTTTAGATGAAAT
>JALWJP010000196.1:0-7995 GCA_026997215.1 Nanobdellati archaeon | reverse complement strand
GAAACAAAGGGGTTCATGTAAACTTCATGTTTCCACAGGAAACAAAGGGGTTAACTTCATGTTATTTATTTATCTTATTTCGGCATATAATATTTTTATGGATTATTACGCATTACCTTGGCACAAAGTTATTGAAATATTAAAGAGTGATGAAAAAAAAGGTTTAAACGAAAAAGAGGTTAATAGAAGATTGAAAGAGTATGGTTTTAATGAAATTAGAGCGGTTAAAAAAGAAAATTCTTTGAAATTATTCATTAAACAGTTTAATAGCCCCCTTATATATCTGTTGTTAATAGCTTCTATTATTAATTATTTCGTAAGTAATGAAGTAAAAGAAACAATACTCATTCTAGCTATAGTGTGGCTAAATGCTTTAATAGGGTATTTTCAAGAAAAAAGTGCGAGGAAGACCTTAGATTCTCTTAAGAAACATATGGTTACTTATGTAAAAGTGATAAGAGAAGGAAAATTAAAAGTAATAGATGCGAGATATTTAGTTCCAGGAGATATTATTTTATTGGAAGAAGGGGATAAAATTCCTGCTGATGTAAGATTTATTGAAGCAAATAATTTGGAAACTGATGAAAGTATATTAACGGGAGAAAGCAAAGGAGTGTATAAAACAGATGTGGCTTTAAAAGGTAAAAAAGAACTTTATGAACAAGAAAATATGGGATTTGCAGGTACTTATGTACTAAAAGGATATGGAAAAGCAATAGTTGTAAGAACTGGTAAGCAAACAGAATTTGGTAAACTATCTGAGAAAGTACAGGTAATAGAAAAGGAAAAAAGCCCGTTCATTCAACAAATGGAAGATTTAAGTTATACTTTAACTAAAATAATTGCTTTGATCATTCTTCTTATATTTTTGTTATCGGCAGTATTATTAGATATAAGTATCTGGGAAACTCTGCTTATTGCTGTAAGTTTAGCAGTAGCTGCCATTCCTGAAGGATTGCCTGCTATTATTACTATATCTTTAGCTAAAGGAACACGAAAGATGTTGAAAAGAGAAGCATTAGTTAAGAACTTAAACGTATTAGAGGTATTTGGCAGTACCGATATTATAGCTACGGATAAAACAGGCACTTTAACTGAAAATAAGTTGAAAGTGAGTTCTTTTAAGTGCTACAATAAGGAGTTATGCGAACTTGTGGCTTTATATTGTAATAATATAAAATTGGTTTATAAAGATGGAAAACTTAAGTATGAAGGAGATCCTTTAGATGTAAGTTTAAGGCAATGGGCTGAAAAATATTTTTCTTATCCTTTGGAATGTGAGATTTTAAGCATAATACCTTTTGATTCTTCTTCTAAAAAAATGAAAGTAACGTGTAAATTTAAAGGAGAAATATTAGAATTAGTTAAGGGTGCTCCTGAGATAGTTTTAAATGAGTTTAATGCGACTTCTCAACAATTTAAAGATTACGAGCATTTAGCTTCAAAAGGAGAAAAGGTTATAGCGTTAGGGGTTGAGTACGGGCAAAAAAAAGAAGTTGTAGGTCTTATAGGTTTTGCTGATCTTCCAAGAGATGGGGTTAAAGAGGCCATATCTACAGCTTATGAAGCAGGCATGGATATTGTTATGATCACAGGAGATAGCAAAATAACTGCACAATATATAGCAAATAAATTAGGGATTAAAGGAGGAGCAGTTGAAGTGAAAGAGATAAAGGATTTTGATAATGCGTTAAAGCAAGGAGTAAGGATCTTTGCAAGAGTTAATCCCGAACATAAATATGAGATACTTAAAGCTTTAAAGAAACAGGGTTGGATAGTCTCGATGACAGGAGATGGAGTTAATGATGTTTTAGCATTAAAATATGCAGACGTAGGAATAGCAATGGGAGAAAGAGGAAGCGATGTTGCTAAAGAGGCAGCAGATATTGTTTTATTGAATGATAACTTTACCAATATTGTAGGAGCGATAGAAGAAGGTAGAAATATATTTCATAACATTAAAAAAAGTATTAATTATCTTATAAGTACTAATATTACTGAGATCACAGTTGTGTTATTATCAACTTTATTGGGGTTTGTTGCTTTAAAGCCCATCCATATATTGTGGGTGAATCTAGTAACTGATAGTTTACCTGCAATCTCTTTTTCTTTTGATAAACCAAATAAAAGACTGATGACTAAAAAGTTTAAAGAGGTTTTAAAAAAAGGAATACTTACTAAAGATGATTTAAAGTATATGGCATATGTAGGTATATTTTACGGGTCTATAATTGCTTTGTTGGCATGGTTTTACGATCACAAATCTCTTGCATATATGCAAACTATGGCTTTAACTGCTATAGTATTTTACGAACTTACAAGGATGTATGCTATAAAACGCTCATATGGAGAAAGTATTTTCTCAAATCGTGTGATGGTTTTATCTTTCTTATTAATTGTAGTTTTGCAATTACTTATTATTTATGTACCCTTTTTACGAGAATATTTTGGGTTGGTTGTGTTACATCCTTTTGATTTACTAATCATTTTACTTATTGGGTTAATAACTCTTCTACCTTATAGTTTTATTAAGAAAAATAATTTTTTAAATTCTTAAGAATTGATAAGTCCTATGCAGAAATTGGTTGAAGAAATAGAAATTATTGTAAATGACTTAAATAACTATATTAGTGTTTATGAAAACGCAATAATTATAGTTGAAGGTAAAAAAGATAAAACAGCTCTTGTTTATTTTGGTCTTGAACCTTCTTTTATTTTGGAAGTGAGATCTCTTTCTTATGACGAGTTAGTTTATTATTTATTAGATAAAAAAGTTATTGATTTTTTAGATGAAGATGAAGAAGGAGAAAAATTAAGAGATGCTTTGAAACAAAGAAATATCATATTAATATCATCTTTTAGACGTAGGTTATTTTCCTTAATGCATGTAAATAATACAGAATCTTTACTTACATCTTACAAACGTTTGACGAAGTAAGTGTTAAGGGCTTTCCGTAATAAAGCGATTTATCTTTGCATTGCGATACTACAGCCAAACTTCTGAATTCTTCGCATGTTGTAATGAAGTTGTTATTACATGAGAAACTAAAGAATTTAGTTTCCCCGGGTAGTAATTTTATTACACCATCTATTACGCATTTTTCTCCTTTAGAGTTGTAGATTTCTATTCTTTCAACAACATATGGTTGAGAGGTAGCTTTATTAGTAAGCATTATTTTAAATTCTTGTGTTTGTGTATTGTAAAAGAATTCATCTAATGACGCTTGTACTACTGCGCATTCAGCAATTTTATATCCACTTTCTTTAGAATTATCTAAATGTTTTGAGGAGAATCCACCACTCCATTTATATACAAAAATACCTGCAACAAATACTAAACTTATCATTAATACTTCTCCTACTAAGGAAGATAAACCTTTATTACTCATAGTCTCCCACTAAAAGTAATATAAAAAGAAAAAGTAAGTTTATCCTTTAGGATAGGTAAACTTGTCTGAGGCACCACAACTTGAACTTACTCTTACGGTATATGTATCGTTATTAACTTTGTCACATTCAGAGTTCGGAGGTTGTGTAGTTTCCGGTGCTGTGAATATTCTAAATCCTCCTGCAGGTAATGTTTCGCTTATTGTTATTTCACAGCTATTTCCTGCATCATCATATACATAAAGATTCGTAAGATCGGCACTTGCACTTCCTAGATTTTCTATTCTTACTGTTACTCGACCATTGCTTTTTGAAACATTCTCTATGCTTAATATTTGTTTAGCACAATCTATTGTGGATGACGTATCTGTACCCGCTCTTTCTGTTGTTCCTTGAGTATAACTAGTCATCCAATTAAGCACTACTGCTCCTATTGCTACTGTAAAGACGATAAGCAACACAGCTGCAATCAATGGCGATACTCCTTTCATTTTCATTGCTTTACACCTCCAAAAATCATATTCTTAAATTATATATTATGCAATTGATATATATATTTTATGGTTAAATTAAGAGGAATTTTAAGAAAGAAATATTATGAATTAAAATCTTTAGAGGAGAAACTAATAAAGGAGATTGAAAGTTTTAAAATAAAACCCATGACCTCTCTTATTTTTTTTCCCACAGAGAATGTTAGAAATTTAGATGTTAAGTATCCTTTAATATCGCCATTTGCTTTGGCTCATATTAGGTGGGATGACAAGGAGAAGGATTTAATTTATAGTGTAAAAGAACCTGATTTAGATAATGAAGAAAGAGAAATACTGGAATTGATTAAAAATAACTTAACTCATTATTTAGATAAAGAATTTAACGAATTAGAAGATAAAGACGAGCAGGTAGAATATATTAAAAACAAAATTAAAACCATCATTAATGATTTTGGTATTTTGTTGAAACCAGGACAATTTAATCGAATTATGTATTATATCTATAAAAATTTTATTGGTTTGGGTAAAATAGAACCTTTGATGTACGATCCTTTTATAGAAGATATAGGGTGTGATGGAGTTAACATACCTATTTATATAACTCATAAAAAATTCGGTAATCTTAGAACCAATATAATCTATAAAAATGAGAGAGAATTAGAAGAATTTATAATAAAACTAGCTGAAAAATGTAAAAGATACATTTCTTATGCAGAACCTTTGTTAGATGGTACTTTGCCAGATGGTTCAAGAGTTAACGCTACTTTATCTTCTGATGTAACCACTCATGGTCCTACTTTCTCTATAAGGAAATTTATTCGTGTACCTTATAGTCCTTTGGATTTATATCGATTAAAATCCTTATCTATAGAATTCTTAGCTTATGCTTGGTATATTATAGAGCATAAACTTAACATTCTTATTGCAGGAGGTACGGGAGCAGGTAAAACTACTTTATTGAATGCTTTAGTGAGTTTTATACCTCCTGAAGATAAAATAATTTCTATAGAGGATACAAGAGAGTTAAGGTTGCCTCATGAAAACTGGATACCTGCTGTTGTAAGAACAGGTTTTGGAATGGCAGGTACCGGGGGCAGATACGGAGAAATTACTATGTTTGATTTGTTAAAAGAAAGTTTTAGACAAAATCCTGATTATGTTATTGTAGGAGAAGTAAGAGGCAAGGAAGCATCTGTATTGTTTCAAGGGATGGCTTCTGGTCATCCTTCTATAGGAACCATACATGGAGGTAGTGTTGATGATATTATTAAAAGAATAGAGACACCACCTATTAGCCTACCTCCGGAATTAGTAGAGTCTTTGGATTTGATATTGGTGATGAGTCATGCTTTACAATTTGGTAAAAGCTATAGAAGATTAAAAAAAGCTTCAGAGTTGATAGATGTAGATAAGAACACCGGAAGGGCACATGTTAATGATGTATTTGAATGGGATCCTGCGCGTGATGTGATAGTTAAAAAGAACAGTTATTTGCTAGAAAAAATTAGCAGTGAATATGGTATTCCTCTTCACGAGATAGAGAAGGAGATAGATTTAAGAAGGCAATATCTGGAATGGCTTGATAAACATAATATAACCAATTTTTTTCAATTTTCTAAATATGTTAATTATTATCATAAAGATAAGGAAGGAGCACTTGATATGATGAGAAGAGATGAATTGATACTGTGATAATTATGTTGTTGTTAAAGAAAAAAAGAGATGATGATCACTTTAAGAGGCTTTTGGAAGAGAAGGGATTAATAGCACATGAAAGAAAAAAAACCAAAAAAATGGATTTTTTAGATTTTTTATCCATTTTGAAGGCAACTTCTTTACGTGCCTTAACTAACAGATATTTTTCTCGCATTCAGAACATATATCCTCAGTTTTTTGAACCTTTGAAAGAAGCAATTGTTAAAGCTAATCTTAACATAAATCCTGATACTTATATAGGATCATTGGTTGCGATAGCTATTTTTTCTCATGCCATACTTTTAGGTTTGTTGTTAGCTACTTATTTTACTTTATCCTATTCTTTTTATTTGTTTCTTTCAGGTTTGATTATTATTACTGTTATTCCCTTTCTTATAACCTTTACAGGAGGTTATATTTATCCTTTTTATGTGATAAATGAAAGAAAAAAAGATATTGATAATAATCTACCTTTTGCATTAAATCATTTGGCAGCAATTTCTTATGCTTCTGTACCTCTCGATAAAGCTTTTAGGATGATGGTGGAATTAGCAGATTACGGAGAAGTGACTCAAGAAATAAAGAACATCATTCGAAGGATGGAGGTTTTTGGAGAAGATGTGCTTCAAGCAATGAAGAATATTGCTATTATAACACCTTCCGAACGTTTTAAATCTTTGTTATTTGGTATTATCTCTATTGTAGAAAGTGGAGGTAATTTAAGATCTTATTTAGGTGAAGCAAGTAAACAAGCGCTCTTTTTGTATCGATTAGAAAGGAAAAAATATTTAGAAACTTTGCAAACCTATGCAGATATTTATACTGCCGTTCTTATAACTGCTCCTTTATTCCTTGTTACCATTTTAGCAGTTATTAATGTAGTTCCTGATTCTACTCTTTTAAATTACAAACCTGAAGATATAATGAAGTTAGGCGTGTATGTGCTTATACCTTTTGTAAATATAGTCTTTTTATTATTCCTTCATTTGACTCAACCAGAGGTGTAAAGATGAAATATAAAAAGAAAGGCGCTTTAAACGAATGGTTGGAAAAACAGGATTGGAATTTTATAATTATTGTAATGGCTTCAACTCTTTCAGCTTTAATCCTCTTAATTATTAATTTAAGAGTTATAAGTACTATTCACGCTGCTGGAACAGGTCTCTTAGCTAATATCATTAACGCTTTAGCTTTAGTTGTTTTTTTAGTTCCTCCTACTGTTTATCGTTATACTAAATATTTAGAAAGTAAATCTATTGAAGAAAACTTTCCTAACTTTTTAAGAAATATTGTAGAAGGGTTAAGAAGCGGTATGGATTTGCATCGTGCTATTGTTTATGCCTCTCGTGGACATTACGGTGGTTTAGATCCTTATATTAAAAAACTTACTACTGAATTATCCTGGGGCATACCTTTTAATAAAGCTATGGAAAATTTTAGTGAAAGAGTAAATAATCATCTTATAAAAAGAGTTATTGCAACAGTATTAGAAGCCTATAGATCGGGAGGTAATTTGGCTGATGTTTTGGAATCTGTAACTGCCTCTACCTTTGAGATTGATAGGATAAGGAAAGAGAGAAGTGCAAGTATTCATGGTCAAATGATTCAAGGTTATTTTATTTTTATTATTTTTTTAGGGGTGATGATAGGTATGAAGAAATTCTTAATACCTGCACTGTCTTCAGCAGAATCAGAAAATGCTGTTGCTATAGATCCTACTCTTTACAATTCTTTATTTACCCATTTAGCAGTAATTCAAGGATTATTTGCTGGATTAAGTATTGGTAAATTAGCTGAAGGAAAAATATCTGCAGGATTAAGGCATAGTATTATTATGAGCCTTATAGGTTATATAAGTTTAACAGTTATTTGAGGATTTTTTTATAGATATATATGTTCTTGTCTTTTATCTTTATCTCCACTTTCCACGAACCTCCTGTAAAATAGTAATTGAAGTCATAATTTTCGAGATTATATGCTTTTATGCTTTCTCTGATTAACATCTCTATTAATACTAAATCAGAGGTAGCATTAGGGTTATAAATATCTATTTCATTCACCTTCTTATATGTGCTTCCTATTAATCTATCTACAGAAACTAATTTTGCAAGTTCTTCGTTTCTTTCAAATGTTGCTGTTTTGCTTAAAAACAAACCTGATACGAACCAATATAATGCTATAGAAAAAGCGATTCCTGCAATTATAAAAAACTGACCTTTTCTTTTTTTCATAAGTACCTCCTCACCTTTAAAGTGATTTGATTTCTATCTTCTAATTTATATGAATATAATACCCGTCTACTTGCTTCTCTTAGTGTTTTAGCACTATTTATTTCTATTTCATTGTTTCTCATTTCGTCTATTAAAAGAGATAAGAGCAAATTATAATATTCTTTATAACCTTTACCTATTAAATCCAGGTT
>JALWJP010000195.1 GCA_026997215.1 Nanobdellati archaeon | reverse complement strand
GTTCTCCCATTCCCATAAAGACAACGTTCCTTATCTTCTCTTCTCCTATATCTTGCTTTACTTGAATGTATTGGTCCAGGATTTCTGCGGCAGTTAGATTTCTCTTCAGTCCATCAAGTGCTGTAGCACAGAACGTACATCCGACCGCACACCCTATTTGAGAAGACACACAGAGTGTAAGGTGGTCCCTTTCTTTTATTAAAACGGTTTCCACTATATGACCGTCGTAGGTCCGGAATAGGTACTTTGTAGCATCGGGAGCTTCTACTTTTTCAAGTTTTTGAAGAGGATGAAACTCAAATTTTTCTTTAAGGAGCTTCCTGTGTTCTTTAGAAAGGTCCGTCATTTTATCAAAATCGGTAACGAACTTTTTATATATCCATCTAAAAACCTGTTTAGCTCTAAAGGGTTCTAAACCAAGCTCTTTGAATTTTTCTTTCAGTTCAGGAAGAGTGTAATTAGTTATAAATTCCTTCATCTTCAAAAATAATAAGATAAACCTTTCTCACGGGAAAGATATGTCAACCACAGGAATGAAAGAAAGCTTTAGTCCTTCACTTAGATGCTACCAACTTATCCCTTAGTTTGGAATGTAAGGCTGCATTTCTATTGACCCTCCTATACTTCCTCTATTCCTCCACTTCCGGCAACGCTAATATCTTTTAGAAAAGTTTCCAAATCCCAACCACTATTCTATGCTTATTGCTTTAACTTCTCCTTTTTGTAATTTTGTTGCGTTACATAGGTAAGTTTATTTACCAAGTTGTTTGCCGTCTCTTACTACTTTTTCGCTTCCATGCTCGGTACCTCTTATACTTCTTTATTTCCCTCATCTAATTTGTGAACTACCGTCAAGGAAATACTGTTATAGTTTCAAGTGAAACGCTCATAATATAAAATCTTAACTTATTTTATACAGCTTTATTATTCCTTTATCACCCACAATGCTCAAGGTAAACTTATAATTACCAAAATATCCTTCCACTCTATCTTTGTATATATTAGTTTTACCGGAAGTTGAAAACTTTTCTCCCTCAAGTTTAAAGTTTGAAGAGTATACATTTATCTCCCATACGTTTTCATTAAGTTCAATATCTTTCTTTAAAGTGAGGAAAAAACTTTCCCCTTTCATTCTTTCATCTCTCAGAAAGATCTGTGGATTATTACTTTCCCAGTTTTCAGACACAAGCCCATAAATTTCTACTTGCTGATTAAATCTTATAGGAACCTCTACATTCTCCTTGGGACGCTTAAGTTTTTCTAAAAACTTCTTGAGGTGCCCCGTATCCCATGCCTTTGCTACTTTGCTAGCAAGAACACTATCATATATAAGATTTTTGAGATTCTTAGAATTATTCTCAAGTATATTCTTTACTTTTTTTGGAATTTCTTCCCAGAATTCATCACCCCTGTATCTTGCAACTTCTCTTACCATACCTTTCTTCTCTAAAAGGTGTTTCCTTCTTAGATACAAGAGTATAAGCGTAAGTACTGCCAGTATACCGAGTATTATCAGATTTCTTACAATTATGTAAGTTCTATAAAGTGCAAATTCTATGCTTCCGACAGGAATTAGCCCCATGCGGACTTCGTAATTTCCTATATGCTTATCGTTTAACTTTAGTGTAAGGTTTTCAATTACACTTTTAGGGGGAATTTCGGATATAAGTTTAAAATTTTCAGGTGTTGAAAGTTTTACATTTAGGTTAAAATCATAATTTTGTTGAAAAGCATTTATTTCCGCTTTTATGGTAGCTTCTTTAGTTCCAAAAGAAACAGGAACTACCTGAAAAAGGGGATAATACTCAAATTCTCCTTTAAATTTTAAATTATTCGTTTTTTTAAACTTAAATTCTACATTTTCGTTGTCAAAAACCGGTTTTAGCCGTATTTTTACAACGTAATATCTTTTACTTCCGTCCATAAAGAGATATACAGGTAAAGAAAATATCAACCTCTTTGAAGATGTTCCATATTCAAGAGAATAATCTTCATCTTTTTCACAATCTTTATAAGTCTTGTCTTCACACTCGTATATATCTATTGCTATTTTCCTCGGATGAACGTTTATTACCGTATCTCCTCCGAGTTTGAAATTTCCCACGGGAACGATTCTGTAAGTCCCTTTTCTTAAACTTAAGCTTGCAGTAAAAAGGTTTCCTTCTTTGTTTAAGTTTATAACTTTTGAATATTTGTTATCTATGCCTTCAATTCTTATAATTGGTGAATGAACTTTTAAGCCTACAGGTTCAGCTTTTATAACAAATTTCTGAAACTCGTATACCTCCTGAGGCTCTACCGTTATATTAAGAAGGTTTGCTTTCTTCCTAACGGCAAAAGAGTAAACTTTTATGTATTCCTTTTTTCTAAGAACATCTTCAAAAGGAGAAAACCTAAGATATAAGTCTAAATTTCCTTTTTCCCTCAGAGAAAGACTTATAATTGCATGCCCTGTTAGCTTTTTAGGAGAAATTTCTAAATTTCCTAACTTAAATTGATAGTTCATAGAAGATTTAAAAAGTTCATCGGTAATTTCTTTTTTGTTAGCTATAAACTTTAGAGATATCCTTACACTTTCCCCTATAAAATAGTAATCTCTTTTAGGTTCTACACTTACCCGTGGCTCATATTTTCCTGTTTCATAATAGAACACGAATTTTTTCTTCCAGCTTTTGTCAAAGGAAAAACTAAGTTTTCCTTCAAAGTTTTTAACCTGAATATAAGAAATCTTATATCCTTTGTAGATTTTTCCAATTCCCTCTACATTTACAGCAGGATAAACTATAATATGCAGCGTTGAATTTTTATAGTATTTGTTTAAGGTAAGTTCAGCAGGTAAAAGAATCCCATAACCTACTATGTAGTTCTCTATTTTGTGTTTTAGTATGAGGTTTATAAATGTCTGGATAACCTTACCTGTGTCTATATAAAGTAGTTCTCCGTTTAATGCATCAGCCCATCTCTGAATAATCCTTTCCGCTCCGCTTGAAAGCTTTCCCCCCGAAGGTTTTATATGTAGGATAAGAACTTTCCCTAAGTTTTTTAAATTTCCACCAAACTCTTTTTTTAAATCTTCAAGTCCCTTTTTTTTGGAATTATGAAATCCGTCAGTTATGAGTATAGTAATATCGTACTTTTCTCCTCTTTTTAGAACTGCAGAAAATCCACTGTAAAAGGAAGTCCTAACTCTATAAAGTTTATCCGAACTCCATTCTTTATCTATTCTTGAGAATATTTCCTTTATGTTATCTGTATTTATTCTTCCAGAAAATATCACTTTACTTTCATTGTAATCTCCAAATTTTACGAACGTGACCGAGTTGTTAGGGTCTATAATGCCTATTAATTCTACAATGGTTTTTAAACCTTCCTTATATTTTCTGAGTATTCCTAATTTTTCTAAACTTCCTGTTCCGTCTGCTATTATAGCAATACTTTCTGCAAAGAGTATGTTTACATTTACCAGTAAGATGTATATTAAAATCTTAACTACATTCATCTTCCTTAGGCTCATACATCCTACATACTTTTCTTACATCTTCAAAAGTTTCAAGTCTATTTATTTCGTTATCTATGGTTGAATAATCAGCTTCTTCTTTTTCTGTTTCATCAAGCCATTTTCTTATAACTGAAACCAAATCAAGTCTGAAGCTTTTCTTTTCGTAATAATCAAGTTTCTGTTTTAACAATATCTTGAGGTTGTCCTTTAGAGGAATTATTAAGCCGTATTTATCCATAAGCTCATAGCTCTTCGGTGATAGGAAATTTTTCAATACTTCCTCTTCTTCTTTATTACCTTTGTATTTATTAACGAGGTATATATACCTTTCTATTATTGAATTTCTTATCTGGTCTATAACCGCATACTTATTATGAGGTGATAGTTGTTTTATATCTACTTCAGTTCTTATAACAGTTCTTGGTGTTCCCTTTACCACAAGAGGTTTATATTTACATTTTAAGGTTAAATTTGTTATAAAACTAAATATTTCAATAATATCCTCCGGATCTTCAAGGTTTCCTCTTAAAGCACCCAGTACATAGGCAAGTATAAGTAGGTACTTAAGGTCCTCAGAACCTAATCCGTAGCTTTCCCCTATAGGCTCCTCTTCATATATAAACCATTCAGCTATATGATATTTAGGTCTTACATCTTTCTTTTCTTTCATATACATATCTCTCATAGGACGCAATTCACTGAACACAAACAACGGTAATCCGTAATGCATACCCATTACCTTAATAATATCCTTTTCTGCTTCTTCATCGGAAGTTTCTCTGGCTTCAATGGTCATGTCTCCGAAAACATTTCTTATAGTTTCAACTATATGATCATACTTTTTGGGTGTTAGCAAAATAACTGCTTTTGTATCCTTTTGATATATATCTTCGCTGTTTTCAGCTTTTGATGTTTCTATTATTCCCCAAAAATCCTCGTTTTTTATCCACTTCCTGATAGTATTTCGTATATCAAGAAAAGGTTTGTCTCCTTCTTTGAGGAATTTTTCATTCGCAGGATTTAACATATAATCTAAGAAGCTCAAGCCATCCTTAAAATCTTTCTTAAACTTTTCAGATATTTCTTCTTTAAAGCTATTTATCACAATAAAAAGTTCTTTTCTGAAAGAGTCAAAATCAAAAGTAAAGGAAGCTATATTGTTATATATATGTTTCTGTTCTATACGCTGGTCATATTTTTCCTCCAGTGTTTCATATCCTTTAGCTCTCAGAAGGGCATTGTAGAATTTATAAGCTGCAATTCCTTCTTGTTCACTGTTTAAAAATATTTTCTTATAACCTTCCTTTACAGAAGTTATAGTTTTATTAAGTTCCGTTTCAGTTTCTCTCTCTAAGGATTTTACAACCTCGCTTTTTTTTATGAAGTTTTCTATCAAAGTTTTTAGAAAACGATATATAACAAAACTTTTTAAAATATCAATTTCCTTTTCTAAATTATCTAAGAATTCATTTACTTCACCCTTTAAAGAAGTTATAACCTGACTTACTTTTTCCTTGGTTTCTTCGTCAATTTCTTTAAAAATAAATTTGATTAATTTTTTAAGTCCTACTTCAGTACTCGCTTTTATAGCTTCAAGTTCTCCCGCTGAAGATCGTAAACTATACTGCGCTGAATTTATCTTTTCTATAACATTCTCTATGCTTTTCCTATATTCACTATCATTTTGCAGTACTTTTACGAGCTCTATGGTAGTCAAGTGTTTAGAGTGCCTTAGTAAATCTTCCAAAAATTTTTCTAGAATATCATTTAGGAAATTTACAAATCCCTGAATTCCCCCATAATCTGATATATATATTTTTACACTATTAATAAGTCTGCTATCAGAATTAAAATTATTCTGAATTTTTTCCTTTATCGCTTCTTCAAGGTTGTACAATTCACTCAGATTTACTTTTAATTTTTCAAGACTTTCATTTATAAAATCTAAATCTTTTATTATCTGATTTATCATATCTATATCACTTATCTCAGAAGGAATACCTTCAATTTTACTCTTTATATTTATTTTTGCTAAGTTAAGAGCTTCGAGTGTTTTTTGTGCAACAGCTTTTATATCCTCCTTGAGACTTTCCTTGTTAAGAATTCTCATTTGACTTGGTAATGAACCCAGTCTAATATCTTCGAGTATCATTTTCATAGCGTAATAAGAGATAAAGTTAATTGTTTCTTCGTATGGGAAATAAAGAGAAGAATACATAAGTCGTGAATAATGTCTTCCTCGCTCCTTTTTACCTTCCACGTCAATTATTTTGGGTGCTTTTGAAAGTATGTTTTCAAGGTTTGATTCTCTTGCCAGTAAAGTATTTTGAAAACCATCAAATATACTGTCTGCAATGAATTTTGCAAATCTTGTAATAAATTCGTTAAAGTCCTTTGCTATAATGTCTCCGTTTCCGAATTTCGAAGAAACTAAACATATATGGTCTGCAAGTGTTTCCTTTTCTACAAATTCTTCTATATTTCCAAGTCCATAAGACTTATATAACTCTTTTACGTAATTCTCGGTTTTGTATTTTTTCTCTTGAAATACATTTACCTCCTTTAAACCCGCGTAAGTATTTACTCCTGCGTATCTTGGAAGTTCAACATCTTTCGTTTGAACAGGAAGAATCACAAAAAATCTTGTTCTTACTTGGTTAAAGTCAAGTCCAAGTTTTCTTGCTACTGTTTTCACAATGACATTTACTTGTTCATATAACCCTCTACCTGTTCCTCCTCCAAGAGAAAGTATAACGTATACATTTATTTTTACGCTTCCTTTTTCTTCTTTAACTACAGCGTATCTATCTCCAAAGCTTTTTGTAAGCAAAAAATTTAATTCATCAGGATTATTTAGAGTTTTCAATAGATTTTCAATTTTACTTGCTACTTTTGCAAAATGATTTCTCAAAAAGGAAACTCTACATACAATCGGAAGTCCACCACACCCTCCTAAAATATCTCTTATATCTACATTCTTTTTAAAGTAGTTTTTATACCACTCGGTTATTATTTCTGAAAGAGTTGCTTCTCCACCGCTAACTTTATAAACTTCGGGTTTTTCAAAAACAGCTTTTAGTTCGTTGGCATCAAATCCCACATTTACAAATTCTTCCTCTATATCAAGATACTTTTTAGAAAGTGTTTTATAATCTTCTAAAGTAGAATCTATATAAAGGAATTTAATCGCAGGAAAATTTTTAACCCCTGTTCTTTTCTGGACAAATCCTTTTATTTCGTTTACTATCTTACCCCCTATACCTCCTACTCCTATAATTAATGTAGGTGTCAAATCTACTCTTTTCATTCTTAGTCCTCCGCAATGTAAGTATGGATATCTTTGAATTAATTATATCATATAAACGATTAGATATGTTAATTTATAGAGTTTTAATAGTGGTATATGACGGTAGGATATTAGAAGACGTACGTTTCATCCATTAATAGACACAATAATATAAGGCTTTGGTTGAAGCTTTAAAAAGAATAGTTATTTGAGGGATTTGTTTAAGAGGTAAAGAGTTTTAGTGGTTAAAGGTTATAGAAGTATTAAGGAGGCTACTTTCAAAGGTTAAGGTTCTTAGAATCAAATGGAAATTTAATTTTTTCTTATTTGTCTTTATGCTTTGAAGCTTGTTTCCTTTTGTTCACCTAAACTTCTTACTTAACATATTCAGACTGAAGTTATAATACCATAAAATATGCAGGGAAGAAATTTTAAATTTCTAATAATATTTTTAGGAATCATTATAGAGATAATGATAGCTTCTTCTTGCAACCAAAATAATGGAACTAAGGCAAAATTCGAAGAGTACAATATTGTTGAGGAAGTTCCTTGTTTCAAATATGCTTGTATTGATAAGAAGAATAAAAAAACCTATAAGTGGGTAAATGGTGTTGAGATATGGGTTGTGAAAGACGCTAATTATGAGTTTTTAAAACACGTTGAAAGAGTGGTAAAGATGTTTGACGCTATAATAGGGATAAAGCTTATATTCAAAGGGAGACATCCTAAATATACATTTGATTCTATTTTTAACGGTATAGAAAACTGCACTAAAAAAGATAAAAATGGAAATGCACCAGACTACTATGTGATAAAAAAAGATAAACTATTTAGAGAAAAGTTTGAAGGAATTATATTTGCTCCTGTTCCTGATGAATGTATGGATAATGCTATTGGCTACACTTCCTATCTGGGAATATATACTACACCTACCTCAAAAAAAGCCGTTTTATTTATAGCAATTTCCGAAACGGCTATAAATGATTACCGATACTTTCACGTTTTTGCTCACGAACTTGCTCATGCCCTAGGTTTAGCACATCCTTCCTCTGAACAGCTCATCACAGGTTCAACTATAGTGAATCCTTCAGCACCTGACCAGCTTTCTCCTGATGATGTTATGGTTTTATGGTATCTTTACGGTTCGTCAAATAGAAAAGATAGACTTTACCCTTTAGAGTTGTTTCCCTTTGAAGGAAACTTTAGTTTTATATTCAGTTATCCTAATGGAACATTTATAGATACAAAATACTGGCAGGGGATATGTGCAATTGGAGGAATGTATCCTTACATCGCATATGTGGAAAAAGGAGAATGTAGATTAGAAAAAATGAAATGGGTAAACTGCTGGGGTGTTATCGGTGTAAAAGATGGAGATGTTTGTAAAATTAAGGTTATCGATTCAGTAGATAATATAAAAGAATACAATCTTAAAATTCTTGCAGGAGGAATGCCAAATTGATGACAGAGTGTTTAAGAATATATAGGTGAAGGAAAAGAAAGAAGAAATAAAGGAAGAAAAAGGGTTTGAAAAAGAGAGTAAGATTGTAAAACGCATATCTTGCAAGAACATATAAATTCGCAGTGTAAAAATCCATAGCACAACCCCTGTTCCCAAACTTATTCTTCACTCTCCCTTTAGCTTTTGACAAAATAAATTTTATTAACCTCTTGTTGTTCCTTGTCCTCCGGTATAGTCTCCCTGTTCACAATCCCTCCTGAGGGTTTTCCCTTGAACTCTTTTCTTATCTGAAAGGGTTTAAATTAAATACTTGTATGCATAGAACCTTTCTGGAAAAGCTCTTAAAGCTCGGGAGAATACCTTCCGGACTTCTTTTCTACGGACCTTCGGGTAGTGGAAAAACAAAAACAGCCATAGACTTTGCGAGGGGTAT
>JALWJP010000194.1 GCA_026997215.1 Nanobdellati archaeon | reverse complement strand
GATCCCCTGATTTTTTAAAGAGGTTAAATGCTGTAATAGAGAGTGTGGTAAAAGCGCGAAATTTGCTTAATGATTCTCCCTCTCAAAAAACGCCTGAAATCATAGCATCTATTATATCTAAAGAGTTTTCTCATATTCCTCACATAAAAGTCAGAGTATTAAAAGGAAATGATTTGAAAAATTGGGGATTAGTCAATATAGTAAGTAAGGGAAGTAAAAGAAAAGCAGTTGCTGTAATAGTTGAATACACTCCTTTAAAAGAAAAACCTTATAAAGCATTTGCAGGCAAAGGTGTTATTTTTGATGCAGGAGGTTATAATTATAAACTTAAAGAGGGAATGATAGATTACATGAAATTCGATATGGCAGGAGCGATAGCGGCACTTTACGGGGTTTATGCTGTGGCTAAATCAGAGATAAAAGTAAATGTCATTGGAGCAGGAATATTTGTGGAAAATCTCGTTAGCGAAGATGCTTATAAACCAGGAGATATAGTAAAAAGTCTTAGTGGTAAAGAAGTAGAGATAACAAATACAGATGCTGAAGGAAGACTAATCCTTGGAGATCTTTTATGGTATTTGCAAGAGAGATATTCTTTAGAATACCTCATTGATTTTGCCACACTTACTAAAGCTTCCATAATATCATTGGGAGAAGAAGTTGCGGCAATTATGGGAAACGATGAAAACCTTGTAAATAAAATTAAAGATCTAGGGATAAGCATAGAAGAAAGATGTTGGCCTTTACCTTTATGGGATGAAATTTATAAAGATAAATTAAAAAGTTATTTTGCAGATATAGTTAATGCTCCTCCTTATCTTTGGGGAGGGGCTATTATCGGAGGGATGTTTATAAAAGAATTTATAAAACCAGGTATAAAATGGGCTCATTTAGACATAGCACCTTCTGCTTTCACTACTAAACCAACATGGAAGGGGAGTGCAGGTGCAACAGGTTATGGAATAAGATTAATTACAGAGATGGTTAAGAGGGAATCTCAATGAGTTATGATTGGATAATATTTTTAGCTTTTATCGCAATAATATTAATATTAGAAAGAAAAAAGTTTAAAAGAGAAGGGATAGCTTTTTTAAGGAGAACAAATAAAGGTATTAAAACACTTGCAAATATTTCTAAAAAATATGAAAAATATTTGCAACCTCTTTTAGACTTTGCTATTGTTTTAAGCATAGGAATATTGTCAATAAAGGACATTAAAAGCAAAAAACATTACATCGCATATATATTAATTTCTTATATTTTATTCATAAAAGCAGGAATGGTAGAAGAAGGTTTAAGAAGCGTATTTCAAGGGTTAGAAATACCAACAGCAGTAATAACAATAGTTTATGTTCTTAGCTTTATATTAGGTATTAGCGGTTACGGTTTAGGGTTGTTATTAGGTGGAAGTTTAGCATTAATATTAGCAAAATTTAATAACATAGCAGTAACATCATCGCCATTGCAATTAGTATTGCCTATTTCAGTACCTGCCAAATACAACCTTCCTATCTTTACCGTGCCTTTTGATAAATGGATATTAAGTTTATTAATTATAGTGAGCGTTCATGAGTTAGCACATGCAATTGCAGCATTAGCCAACAAAATAAAAGTTAAATCTTTAGGTTATGGTGTTTTTGCCTTTTTACCTGTGGGATTTGCTGAACCCGATGAGGGATCATTAAAAAAAGCTTCTAGATTAAAAAAGTTAAGGGTTTATGCTGCAGGAAGCTTCTCAAATTTTTTAACTGCTTTACTTTTTGGAGGTTTATTTTTACTATTAAGTTATGGGTTATCTAACCTTAATATCTATGAATTTGAAGGAATCTCTTATGGTTATGTATTTAATAACACGTACGCTTATAATGTTTTACCTCTTAACGGCACAATCACTGCTATTGATAACCATAACATTAGTAATCTAACCTTTTTTAT
>JALWJP010000193.1 GCA_026997215.1 Nanobdellati archaeon | reverse complement strand
TGAGAAGGCTGGACTTATAGAAAAGAGCCAATCGGAAAAAGATAAAAGAAAAAAAATTTACAGGTTAAGGGATATAACGCAAAAGGTAGGAAAGGAAAAACTTACAAACATTCTTAAGGAAGGGGCAAACTTAATAAGGACAGCGGTAGATTATAAAGTTTTGCTTTTATTCCTTTTTTATAAAGCTGTGAGCGATAAATATTTAAGGGAAGTTGAAAAGCTCTCAAAGGAAAAACCTAACGTGGGTAAAAAAATAATATACTCTATTGCCAACACAAGAATTTTAAAACTTTACGACTCCGAGGAAGATAAGCTTTTAGTTTGGCATGAAGTTAAAAATGACCCTTCGGAATTTCTGAACGCTCTTAACAGAATAGTAGAACTAAACAGAGATAGGTTAAGTAGACTTGATGAACTCATATCAAGAACGGGACTTCCTTCTTTGTTTACTGGAGATAAAAGCTTAGTTGTAAAGGGTCTTATAAATCTTTTTTCAAGAGTTGATTTTTCAGAATTTGATTATGACATTCTCGGTGATGCCTACGAGTGGATACTTTATTATTTCGCACCTACTCAAGCTAAAGAGGGAGAGGTTTACACACCGGTAGAAGTAAGCAGGCTTATAGCTCATATTATAGAACCTGAAGGTGAGGAGGTTGTTCTTGACCCAGCATGTGGTTCGGGTTCAATGCTTATAGAACAATATCTTTATGCGAAGAAAAAAGATAAAGATTCAAATATTTACCTTGTAGGACAGGAACGAAACGAAGTCACTGCGGTTTTAGCGGAAATGAACTTTATCCTTCATGGAATTAAAAATGCAAAGGTTTTTATAGGAGATTCCCTTTTAAATCCTAAGTTTGAAGAGGAGCTTAAAAGATTAAACGGTGAAGATAAAGCGGATAAGGTTGTCGCTAACCCTCCATGGAGTCAAAGGGGATACAGCGAAACAGTGTTAAAGCAAAACTTGAAATTCAGGAAAATATACGAGTTTGGTAGTCCTCCCGAAAGATATGCAGACTGGGCTTGGATACAGTTAATTAACTATTACACAAGGAAAAAAGCAGGAATCGTGATAGACAACGGAGCACTCTTCAGAGGAGGTAGAGAAAAGAATATAAGAAAAATGTTCATAGAAAAGGACTTAATTGATGCAATAATTCTGCTTCCGGAAAGTATTTTCTACAATACACAAGCTCCTGGTGTAATAATCGTTTTAAATAAAGAAAAACCGCAGGAAAGAAGGGATAAAATTCTATTTGTAAACGCAAGCAAGGAATACATACCTCACCCAGAAGAAAAAAGGTTAAACAAGCTTTCAGATGAAAACATAAACAAGATTGCACAGGTTTACAAAGAATTTAAGGAAATTGAAGGTTTTTCCCGAATAGTTGATTTAGAAGAAGTCAGAAAGAATGACTACAATCTTAACGTTTCCCTTTATGTCTCTCCGAAAGATGAGGAAGAGAAAATAAATCTTGAAGAGGAGTTTAGGAAGCTTGAAGCTCTGAATAGGGAATACACGGAAAGGTATGAAAGGATAAGGGAGTATATAAAGGAAGTCCTTAGGATTTCGGAGGAAATAAATTGAAAGATATAAGGTTAGTTCTTAAAGAAGTAAAAGGACATTTTGATTATTCACTACTTGAGAAGTATAGAGTTATTCCTTCCGCAGAGGAATGGAAGGAAATAAGAAAATTGAGAAATGAATTTATTCATATAAAAAAAATTTTAAAAATTTTGGAGCTTTTGAAGGTATAAACATGATTAAGGTTAAGTTTTACAGGGAAAAGGAATTTAAAGAAACTGAAATAGGTGAGATTCCAAAGGAGTGGGAGGTGAAGAGGTTGGGAGGAGAAGTATGTGAAATAAATCCAAATTATAAAATCTTTAAGGGAAAACTTTATAAATTTTTACACATGGAAGCAGTAAATGAAGATTATTA
>JALWJP010000192.1 GCA_026997215.1 Nanobdellati archaeon | reverse complement strand
AAAAAAAAAAAATGACATTAAAAACATGATTAAAAAATATGAAACTCTTTATAAAAAATTATTTCAATAACTCTATAAACACATTAAGCCAATCATTCATTAAACGAGTAATCAAAAACTTCTCTTTCACACTTATTTGAGCGTTCCTTCCTATTCTCTTTCTTTCATTTTCATTGTCCAATAAATAAAGAATATGTTCCACAAATCCATTATAATCATAAGGATCTAAAAGATAGCCGTTATAACCATGTTGTATCTGCAAAGGAATACCTCCAACATTAGATGCCACTACTGCACTTCCCTTATACATCGCCTCTGTAACCGCCAAACCAAACCCTTCTCTCAATGATTTTTGTATAACTACTGCACTCCTTCTTTGAATAACGTTAACCAGAATGTCACTATCCACTGCCAAAACTTTAATATCTTCCGAATATTTACTTTTATGTGCGGCATGCATAACCTTATTATACATGGTTTGGCCTTCAGGATCATCGGTTGCAAAAGAACCTAATAAAACTAACTGAACATCTCTTTTCCTTCTAACCTTTTCAAAGATCTTAATTACCCCTAAAGGATCTTTCCATTTATCAAATCGCGAAACTTGAGAAATTATGGGTTTATCCATGGATATTTCATATCTATCTAAATACTTCTTACAAGTTCTTGGAGAAAGGGGTTTATTCTTAATAGAAAGAGGATCTATAGCAGGATATATAACATTCCAGGAAGCAGTAATATCTGGATTATAGTACTCCTTCTTAGAAAGTATAACTTTATCATAAGAATTTATGAATTTTAATAGGTATCTCCACACCTCCTTATTAGGTTGGCTCAAATCTATATGTAATCTTAACACCCATGGCTGTTTTTTAGCATAGTAATTTACTAAAGGTAAAGGTTGAGGATCATGGACCACCACAAGATCATGATCTAAATGAGTGAAAAGAGAGAATCTTTTATTAACCGCTTCATAAACTTGTTTCTTACGTTTAGATAGTTTTAAACCATCTCCTTGTAAAGCATTGTGCATAGCTTTAGTAATGCGAAAAAAATCAAAATAGCCATGAAGTATCCTCCATCCAACTTTTAATCCTGAAGAATTAAATAAAGGAATTAGGGAATTTAACATTTCAGCAACTCCACCACCTTGATAAGTAGAATTTATGAATACGATATGCTTGCTTTTTAAGAACTTTATCTTATTTTTTATTTCCTTGATCTCGTTCTTATTAGCTATTTTTTCATAATCTCTTAAAGTAGGTATTAACTTCATTATTTCCAGCCTTCAATATCCATTTTCTTTCTCCTACATTTTTTAACACTATTGCTCCTTTATAACCAAGAGATATCACATCCAAAAATGCCTTTCCTTCTTCAGGATAAGTATGAATGCCCAGCCCTACAATACCTTTGCCAATTTTAGCAATTTCATATTTGCTTTTCCCATCAGTAGGATTAAAATCGGCAGATAATAAAACTTTGGGGTTTGCTTTTTCAAAAGAAGGTAATTCATTACTGCATTCTATACATGCGCCTACATAATAATATAAGGTTTCAGGAGATATGCCAATTATACTTTCATCATTATATTTGTCTATAATCTTCCCTCTATCTTTTTCTTTTCTAATAAAAATGTAATGAATCACCTCTCCATTTAAAAAATCCAATGCATAAGCATATCCTTTTAATATATTAGTAGTACCACAAGTAAAAAAATCTAATAAAACTAAATTATCATAGGGATGCTCACCATCCCACTCATGAATTGCAAGATGGCTCTCTTTTACCAATGCTACTGCGCTTTTAACTTTCTCTGACTGATAAGTAGCAATACCTACTATATCAGCACCTGCACTTTCACAACAACCTACTAATATCTTATAATACTGCTCTATCGAATAACTTTCAGGTGACGCTATAAGAGCTAATACATGCTCACCTCTCATC
>JALWJP010000191.1 GCA_026997215.1 Nanobdellati archaeon | reverse complement strand
ATATTATACCTTATTTCACAAAAGCAGTCTTATTATATTTTATGGGTTTTATGTTGTTATTCTTGAGCAATTATTTTTTATACGAGGTTAAAGAAAAGGGGAGATGAAGTATGTGGGATATTTTTGTGTTCGGTGTGCTATTGCCTGCCTCATTAATCGCACTTATAGTTGGATTAATTTACAGAAGCAAACCTATGGCTCTAAGAGGTGCAGCCCTTTATTTTTTTATAGTAGGAGGCATAGAATTAAGTAAAAGCATGAAATTAGCTTATGCTCTTTTTATTACTTCTTTAATAATTTTAGGAAGTATTTATCTTTTCAAATTGAGAAAATATAATCTTTATTTAGCAACATTTTTTGCGCTTTTGATATTGTTAATATTGGGAACTTATGTCTTTTTCAATAATGTTTTGAAGGCTTCATATGCGATCTCTGACGTTACTGCATATTGTATAACAAAAGATACTACATTTTCTCCTTCTCCTATTACATTGAAAGGTGAAGACTCTTATATCTCTCCTTTACCAAATCATTTTTATTGCACTATTGAATTCATAGAGTCTTATGAAGGGTATTTACCTCTTATTTCTCCTAACCATTATCTTTTAATAAATTACTCTTCTCACTTTTCAACTTATCCTCTTTATTATTTTACTTCATCTAGAGACTTATGGAAAGGATTTAAGAATAAGGCATCTTTTAAGGAGAATTGGTATATTGAGAATAATCTCACAAAAGCAGAACTTTGTTATGATTGGGGGAAAAAATACTTTTTGGGTTATTTTGGATACTATGATTTAAATGAAAGAACAGAGAAAGATTTTTATAAGTGTTTACCAATTCGTATATCTTTTAGGAAATAGCTTAGTATTAATGTATTTAATATGGTTGCTAATACTGATGATGCCACTATTGCTGTGAATAACTCTTGTGTGATGATCTTATGTAAGAACAAGTACTGAGCTATGACTAGTTCTGTTGAAAACCTTATGGAAGAACCAATACCTGCAAAAAAAGACATTTTCATTCCTAATTCATTTTTGAGGAAGATTATGCTGTTAGCTATTTTTGCTGCACTTGGTACTAAATAAAAAAGTAATGTGAGATGCGGGTATTTTATTATGCTACTTAAATCCATGTTGAGGCCAACCCAACTAAAAAATAGCACGCCAAAAAACCCATAACCAAATCCTTTAACTCCGTATTCTACTTTCTTAAACTTATGCTCAGGTAGAATATGACTCAGCAATATTCCTGCAAAAAAGGCGCTTACGCTTTCAACACCTCCGAAAGCCCCTATTGCTAAGTATATGAAGAATATAGTAATAGATAAAAGGATATAGTAATCATATTCTCTTATATCTTCTAATCTGTTCTTTAATCCATTGTATCTTATAAGTATGATTGTTAGGGCCGTTATGATTGCTATGGTTAAAAAAGGCATTATAATTGAGAGAATAGAGAGCGAGGTAGTAGTTTTTGCCGCAACAATGATGGCTATTGATAAAGCAGTAACTTCGAATATATCATCTAAAGTGCCTATACCTACTAATAAAGATCCAAATTTTGTTTTTAAAAGGTGAAATTCTTCTAATATTGGTACTAAAATAGCTTCTCCTATGCAGTTAGCCACTATTCCTATTATAAGAGCTACTTTTAAAGGATACCCCATTATTAAAAGGAGAGAAACCCAAGCTATCATAGAAAATACTTGTATCCCTAAAGTTGTTTTAATGATTGCCTTTTTTAGCTGGAATATTTTATGAATGTCTATCTCCAAACCTATTAAAAAAAGCATAAAATACATGCCTATTTTTCCTAAAGCACTTAGAGATTCTAACCTAATATCTGTTAAATTAAGTATTATCCCTATAGCTAATGCTCCAAATAACCAATGAATTCTTATTTTTTCAAGGAAATACCCTAATATAAGGCTAAACAAAAATATACTTGCTATGATAGTGTATTCATTCATAAT
>JALWJP010000190.1 GCA_026997215.1 Nanobdellati archaeon | reverse complement strand
GGTATATACTTGACATTAAAATGATTAAAGTTTTAATAGTTGATGATGACGATAGAAATTTAATGCTTTTGAAACTATTTTGCAGGAAGTGGGGATATCAGACTTCGGAAGCCAGAAGTGGAAGGGAAGCACTTATAAAGGCTGAAGAAGAAAAACCGGACATAATACTTATGGACGTTCTACTTCCCGATTTGAACGGTGTAGAAGTTGCTAAAATTTTAAAAAATTCCGAAGGAACTAAAAATATTCCCGTGATTATCCTCTCTGCCCTTGATGAAAGTGATATAAACGAGCATATAGCCGACGCCTTGTTTACAAAACCCTTTGACTTTTCTAAGCTAAAACAAAAAATAGAAGAGTTATCTTTCAGGAAAACAAGCTGAACCCTTCTAATCTATGCTTCTATAAGCAAAGCTTCAAGTAAAATCGAATACCCTGGGGTTAGGAAAGCCCCATTTGGCTCCTTGGTAATTGAATAGGGATTTTCAACTCTAAGCCTTGATTTAGTAAGGTTATCGATAATATACCTGATTTTCAAGAGTTTTCTTGAAATGCCCTTATTAAAAAAGGGATTGCGACAGTTAAAATGGTTTTTTTCAAAAATTTTTCCTAGATCCTCGCAAATCCCTAACTAAATAAAGAGATTATGCCAATTACTCCTTGGGAATTTTTACCCAGAACTCCGAGCCTTTTCCTTCCGATATTACGCCCACCTCTCCCCCTAAAGCTTCAACAAGCTTTTTCACAAGGGCAAGTCCCAAACCTGTTCCCTCAAATTTCGAAGTGTTTCCCCTCTCAAAGGGTTCAAAGATTTTATTAATTTCTTCCTTTGAAATTCCTATACCCGTGTCTATTATTCTCAACTTTACAAAGTCCTTTTCTTCTTCCACCAGAACCTTTACCCAGCCATCCTCCGTAAACTTAACCGCATTTGATAGTAAATTGAGCAATATCTTTTTTATGAACCCTTCATCGCTGGAAATAAACAAGTCCTTTTTCTCAACGTAAAAGTTCAGTCCCTTTTTCAATGCCAGAGGTTTTATTATCCCTTCAACCTCTTCGAGGACTTCTCTTAAATTAAGTTTCTTCTTTGAAGGTGTCAGTTTTTGAGCTTCCGCTTTAGCGTATTCCAGTATCTCATTTATTACCGAAAGCAGATACTCTCCCGAAGCCTTAATATTATTAACTATTTCCTTCAACTCTCCTTCTGTAGATTCCCTTAAATACTCCGAAAATCCGATAATTGCGTGAAGAGGAGTTCTGAGCTCGTGGGACATGTGAGCTATAAAGGCAGATTTAGCCCGTGAAGAAGCCTCGGCCTTTTTTCTCAAAAAGCTTTCCAATTTCATCATGTTAATCCTTTCTATTTGAAGAGATATCAAGCGAACTACAAACATAAAAAAACCTTTTAATTCTTCATGAAAAGAATTACTTTTAAAGTAGAGATAACCTATGAGCTTTTCCTTAAGACTTTCTCCCTCAAAAATCTGAGCTTTTACGGGAAAATTTATATATCCGACTCTCGGTCGTAAACTAAAACCAACTTCCAAATCCATAAAACCCTGTAATTCCTCTACAACTGTAGTTATTACTCTTTCTTCTTTCTCTTCGGTTAAAATCTTCAAAAATATTTCCACCAGTTTCCGGAACAGGATAATTCTCTTTAAATTTTCTTCACTCAATTTCCTCATGGCATTATCTACCTCGGATATAAGAGTGTTAAAGGCTTTGGATAACTCCTCCACCTCATCCCTTTTGCCCAGATGTACCCGCTTTTTATAATCCCGACTTTTTACTATCTCCCTCATGGCTGATGTAAGGATTTCTAAGGGTTTGAGGATTTTGTTTACAAAGTAGAGTGTTGCAACAAAGACGGAAAAACCGAGAGATACTGCTATAATGCTAAAAAACCTTACTACACTTTTTACGGTTTCAAATACCTTGTCTTTATTTTCATAGCTCAGCAGAAATAAATCCTTA
>JALWJP010000189.1 GCA_026997215.1 Nanobdellati archaeon | reverse complement strand
CTCTTATAAGATTCAATATGTTTTATTGAAATATTTATATATTTATTTTTATCCATTTTTAAGTTATTAATTATATATTTCGTTAAAATCTTCTCTTATTAATGCATTAGTATCCTTCTTATCAATCACTATTTCTATATTTTCTGAAGGAATAATATTTTTGAGCAAAATCCCAGCTAAATAATTATACAACCTGTTTTTTACATCATACAACCGTGGTAATATTTTTGATTTCTCCACAACAATAGCGCTTATAACTACCTCGTTTTTAATTGTATGTTTCAAAACATATTTTCTTATATGCGACGGCGATTTATTTGCTTTTATTTCTGGTATTTTTTGAAGTGACTTCTTAAGTTTTCTTTTCCTCACCTTTTTGATGATTCTTCTTAAGGGTAAAGGATTTTCCGTTTTTAAAGCAACAATAATAAAATACTTCGACCCTCTTATTCCTAAATCACCACTCTCATCAATATAGATATATGTTGTCATTTTTACCCGCTGAAAAAAGTTTATAGCTTCTTACTCAAAACCCTCTCAATACCCTCTCTCCCTCGCAATCTCATCATGCCTCTTTACGCTCTCCAATAAATCCTCGAGAGCAGCTTTCTTAGGGTCAGTCATGCGTGAAGCTTTCCTCTTACCTTCTCTTTTTTCTAAGTTATAAAGTTCTTTTATTTTGTCATACAAGTCGTAACTCATTTTACCACCTGCTTTATGAATGGTTTTGCTTTCTTTTGAAGCATCTCTATGCTTTTAATTATTTCTTCCTCAGTCCAGCTACCTTCCATACCTTTTTGCAATGAAACTATCTTACCATCTTCTCTTACGCCTACGGTTAACCTAGAATCAATAATGCTTTCTTCCTGATGAGTAGGATCTAAGAATATAACGTTCTCAGCTTTGTAAGCTGTTAAAGATATCACCGTATGATTTAACGGCAACTTACCTTCATACTCACCCTCAATAATTTCGTGATTTTCATCAAGTTTAGGAATCTTTGTTACGGTTAATGCTGCCATCGCAGCAATAGCAGCAGCATCATATAAATTGCCATCATCATTAACTACATAGATATCCACGAAAATCGTCCAAACCTTCTCTCCTGGAACAATCACAAGTTTTTTAGTATCTATTACCTTACCTTCCCTTATACCTCTATCTATCACCCTTCCCAATTCTATCTCATCTTCTCCTGGTGGTCCTGCCTCAAAACTAGAAGATGCCATAGGTAAAAACTCACACATCGTAATCATCACACCTTCATCAGGTTTATCGGGATAAGGTTCGCCTACTTGCATTTTTATGCCCACTATCACTTCCGTATTTCCTATTCTTACACGTGCAGACCCTTCGGCATTCTCCCCTATATCTTTTTCAATCATCACTTTTCTAAATTCATCAAGTTTCCTTCCATCTCTTCTTTCTTCTTTTTTAAGCAATCTAACAAGATAATCTTTGGTTGTTTGAGTGATCATTTTACCACCTCTGATAATGTTGCTAATGCAGCATATCTTTCCTTTAATGCTTTAACTTGCAGTTCATAAATCTGTTGAGCTCCTTTTTTAGCCAAATCTATCATCTTTTTAATTTCATTTAAGTCAACTATTCCATCCATTTGTAGAAGAGTTATTTCTCCTGTTGAAGGTATGTAAGCAAAAGGCATGTCTACTGCATCCTCCGCATCTTCTTCTTCTTTAGTTAAATCTAATAAAATTTGTCCGTTGGCTCGTCCAGCAGCTACTGCAGGCATTAAATCTTTCATTGCTATTCCAGCATCAGCTAAAGCCACAGATGCAGCAGTTAAAGCAGCAACTCTTGTTCCTGCATCAGCCTGAATAACTTCTAAATCCACATCTATTAAAGTGCGGGGATACTCCTCTAACATAACCACACGAGATAAAGCATTAGCAATAACCTTGCTTATTTCTACTGAACGCTTATCAGGACCTGGCTTTTTTCTATCCTTCACAGAAAATGTAATCATATTGTACCTACACCTTAATATTGCTTTATCTCTATCCTCTAAATGCTTAGGAATCACCTTTTTAGGCCCATATACTGCAGCAATAACTATTGTTTTTCCAGATTGAACTAATGCAGAACCTTGAGCCCTTTTAACCACTCCTGCTTTAATAATATATGGTTTTCTAAGTTCATCAGGTGCTCTTCCATCACTCCTCTTTATCTTTTTTACCATTAGCATCACCTAATCTTTTATCTAAAAGTTCTGCAACTTTTTCTGTTAGACCTTTGACCACAGAATGTTCTTCTACATAAAATATCGCTTCAGCAGCAATTTCCATATTTTCTCCGCTAATCCATATAGCACCATTTTGTCCTACGTAGATCCTTGTATTGGTTCTTTCTTTTATAAGTTTAATCATACTCCCTCCTTTTCCTATGATGCGGGGAACTCGAGAGGGTGTTACATTAATAACCATACCTTTACCTAATTTTTTCGCTTGAGGATCTTTAAGAGTTACATTTACGAATTTGGTTCTCGTAACTTTAGATATCTTGGCAAAAATAAGATCTCCAACATCATAGTAATCTGCTAAATCGCTTTCTTTTTCAATAAAATCTTTGGTGTCATAAATACCTAAATACGCATCATAAGGTGAGTTAATATCAACAACCCAGAAACTTACCCCTATGTCCACTATCTCTCCTATTACAAAATCACCTACTTTAGGAATATATACACCATTTAAAGGAACTACGTTTATGATACTTCCTTTTTTTACTACGATGCCTACTCTTTTGGAAATTACTTTACTTCCTACTCTATAAACGTTCTGTCCAGGGATTACATCTAAACTATCGATAATCACGCTACCTGGATAAACTATTTCCATATTTTTATCCTCCATATAATCACCTTTTTTTCTCTTCAATAAATACATTTCCTTTAGTGACTTTATTTAACGCAGCAAATAACTCGTTCATCAAACCCGCAGGTATTTCTACTTCGCATATGTAGTATGTTGAGGACCAGTCTTCGTGCTTTATAGTTGAGATCCTAGTAAGTTCGTGTCTCGCTTTACCACCAAACTCTAAAGGAACTTTAACCTTGAATATCTTTTTCTCAATTCTTAAAGGTATTAATGGTCTTATAGCTTTGATGGCTTCTTCTATTTGCTTTTCTACAGGTTCTAAAGCTTTAACTCTGAATTTTGCCTCTTCTAAGGCATGTTCTACTCTTGTAGGTGTTAAAGGCGTGTTAGTACGAGCATCTATAGCATTAGCAACGATAAAACTTATTATTCTTCTTCTCTTTTCTTCTTGCAACTCCTTTCTTTGCTCTTCGGTTAATTGAACCTCTCCTTTTTCCAAAATTATCTTACATATTTCGTAGAAATCTTTATTTCCAAATACTTCTTCAATATCTTGTTCTTTGGCTCTTAGTGCTTTTCTAACATCTGAGAAGATAGCATCTCCTATTACCACTTCACTTAAATCATCTAATTTCTTTTTCTTGTATAGGTTGTATTTTTCCCATAAAATAGGTATTTCGAATTTTTTGCCTTTATAAATATAACGAGCAATTACTTCCTTAACCTTCATAAATTCACACCAAGTTTCTTCAAATCATCTTTACTTAATTCTCTAAATCCTTGTTTATCTACCACTCTAAGAATTATCTCATCATGCTTGCCTTTTCCTTCTAATTTTAATATTTTTAATGCTAGATTTACAGCTTCTTTTAAACTCATATTATCTTTATATTCCTTTTCTAATATTTCATTTGCTTTGTCTTCTTCTTTACCTACTGCTCTAGCATTACATTCTAAAAGTATGCCTGAAGGGTCTGTTTGATAAATATGTTTACCCGTATTGTCTATACCTCCTATAAGTAAACTAACACCATAAGGTCTTACTCCTGCATATTGAGTATATGTTTGTATCCTATCTGCTAAATATTTTGCTACACCTATAACGCTTATATTTTCATCATAAAGTAAGCGATGTTGTTGAGCTTTTACTCTTGCCGCATCCACAAGAACACGAGTATCTGCAACAAAACCAGAACTCGCGATACCTATGAAGTGATCAACCTTAAATATTTTTTCTGTTGATGTAACTATGTTAGATTTTTTCTTTTTAGCACCAAATAACACTCCTTCTTTGTATTTTATAGCTGTTACTGTTGTCCCTTTTTTTACAGCTTCTCTTGCATATTCTACTTGAAACAACCTTCCATCTGGAGAGAACACAACTATTGCTCTATCATAACCCATACTTTCAGGAGTTAATTCCATTTATTTCACCTCTCTTTATAAAATGTTAAGAGTTTAATTTTAAAAATCATAACTTTAAATCGTGTTTAAATCCTGCGTTTTTTGCTTTCTCTAAATCCCATGCATCCTCTTCTAACATATCAGGAATCGTTTCACTTAGCACAGGATATGCTTTATTACAATGCTCACAAATTAAAAACATTCCTTTTTCTTCTAACTCTTTATGACAAGAAGGACAAGCCATTATTTTAAGAAGTTCTTTGGGTACAGGCATTATAATTCACCTTTTCTAATCATTTCGTTAAGATATTCATTTGCTGACAATGCTGCTGTGGCTCCATGTCCTGCAGCAACCACTACTTGTTTATCCCTACAATCTGTTATATCTCCAGCTGCAAAAACTCCTTCTTGGGATGTTCTCATTAATCTATCCACTTTTATTTCTCCTTTCTCATTAAGTTCTACAAAGCCGTTAATCCAATCAGTATTGGGTATAGATCCTATCTCAACAAACACTGCATTAACCTTTATGGATTTTAAACTTTCATCCTCTCTATTCTTTACAATTATTTCTTCAACATGTTTATCTCCTTTAATTTCGTGAGGTACATAAGGAGTTATAATTTCTACATTACTTAAACCTTTAACTCTGTCTACTAAAATCTTTTCTGCCCTGAACTCGTTCCTTCTATGAATCAGATAAACTTTATTACATATTTTTGCTAAATATTCTACAGCAGTTAAAGCGCTATTGCCACCTCCAACAACAGCCACATCTTTTCCTTTAAAGAAGGGACCATCACACGTTACACAATAACTTACACCTCTTCCTTTTAATTCTTTCTCGCCTTTTACACCTATCTCTCTAGGATGTTTGCCCGCTGCAATTATGACTGCTTTTGCTTTTACTGTTGCGCCAAACTCAGTCGTCATAACAAAGAGTTTACCCTCTTTTTTTATACTTTTAATCTTATCAAATACTATTTCTGCCCCAAATTCACGTGCTTGTTTTTCCATTTCCATAGCGAGATTAGCACCGGCTATGTTTCTCACACCGGGATAATTCTCTATCTCTGGTGTTTCTGCTAATTGCCCCCCAATATCTCCTGTAAATACTCCTGTTTTCCACGCATTTCTAGCAGAATAAATTGCTGCGGTTAAGCCTGCCGGACCTCCACCTACTATAACAATATCGTACTCTAACTCCACTTTGCATCACCAAATTTTTAAACTATTAAAACCTAATATTATTTAAGACGATAATCTTAAAAAGGTGAAAATATGGGAAAGGTGAAAAGAAAAGTACTTTGGGGTTTAGTTCTTTCACTTACAGGTTTTTTGTGGTTTGCCAAAGATATGGGATGGATAAATATAAAATTGCCTATAATACCTCTTATAATATTTTTAATGGGTGTGTGGTTAATAATTGAGGGAGTATTCTAATTATCTTGCTCCCTCCGCTTCTTTCTCTCTTCTATTCTTTTCAAGAATTGCAAAACTCTCTGGATCATTGTTATAAGCCAATATTATTTCGTTAGCCAATACTTCTCCTGCACTCTTAGGATTAGCATGTCTTTTAAGATATGCACCTCCTACTAAGTGCCTTATAGCTAAATCAACCCTTCTTAATGGTGAGATAACTACCGCTTCTCTAGCAATAATTCCTCCTTTTTGATAAGTTATTACTTCTTCCACTGGTGCGGCATTCTCTATGGCTTTAACTAATACTTGAATAGGATTTTTCTTAAGTTTTTTTTCTATTATTTCAAATGCTTCTATAATATTTTTAATGTTTTTTATGCTTTTACCTGTATTTATTCCTGAAGTAAGTTTATGCTTTTTACCTTTATGACCTGCCACGAACATTCTGTTAATCAATCTCTCTACTATGTTAATCTTTGCCTTTCCGTAGTGAACATTAGCTAATCTTCCTCCTGTTTTAGGATAAATTATAGGGTTTATGGTTATCACGCTTTTTAGACCTTCATCTTCTACCGTCACATTTTCATAATCCCATCTACCAAATAATTTTATAATTTGTTTAGATATCATTTCTTGAGGTGTGTGTATTTTAGTATGTTCAAAATCTTCAGACTTTTTTTCCTCTTTTACTTCTTTAGTTATGGTCTTTTTGGATTGTTTAGCTTTTGCTTTTCTCGCCATAAATCCTTACCTCTTTATTTCTTTTGTTTTCTACCTAAAACTAATTCTTTTAAGGAAATTCCATTAACTTTTATTACTTTGTATTTTACACCAGGTATGTCTCCTTTTGCACCTCCTTGAGCACCACCTATTTTCTCTATGATGACTTCGTCATGCTCATTAATAAAGTTTATAGCTCCATTACCCGGAGCAAAAGCAGTAACTTGAATACCATTTTTTATTATTTGTACTCTTACACATTTACGCATTGCAGAGTTTGGTTGCTTAGCCTCTACTTGTCTTTTCTCTAAAACGATTGCTCTGGCTTGAGGTGAACCTTCTAAAGGATCTGCTTTTATCTTTAATCCTAAGACCTTACGAACATAATCTTTCTTATGCCACCTTTTTTCTTTGGCTTTCCTTATTAAATTTCTTGCTGCAAACAAACCTCCTTTTGCTATGTTCACCACCTTTAAATATTATTTCCTAAAATCAATAGAGAAGAAACATTTAAAAAATTAACGGACGATATTGTTTGAGTATCATAACCACTAATTAGTAACTTACAGCATTTCTTGAATATTAGCATTCTTAGGACCTATATTCATCATTAGTTTGCGGAGTTTTGGATCTTTGAGAAACTTTCCGGACTTGAATTTTTTATAAAGCTTTTCGCTCATTTTATATGCCTTTAACATTTCTCTTACATCTTCTTCTGTTGTACCTGATCCTTTTGCTATTCTTTTTATGCGTGACGAATCTATTATTTTAGGGTTTTTTCTTTCTTCAACAGTCATGCTATCAAATATGTAGCCCCATTTCTTAATTTTTATTTCTTGTTCTTCTATCTCTTCTTTTTTGAAAGACATGCGAGACATGCCGGGTATCATTTCTAATATTTTGTTTAAGGATCCCATTTTCTGAGTAGCTTTTAGTTGTTCATAAAACATATACATATCATAATCTTTCGCTTCCATTAATTTTTCGATTTGATCTTTATCAATAATTTCCCTTGCTTTTTCTAACAATGTTTCTAAATCTCCCATTCCTAGTAATCTCGAAACAAACCTAACAGGATCGTAATATTCAAGATCTTCTATTTTTTCTCCTGTTCCTAAAAATTTAACCTTTATATTTGCAAGATATGCTGCTGTTAAAGCACCACCACCCTTTGCCGAAGAATCCATTTTAGTCAAAATTATGCCCGTTATTTTTAATTTTTCTTTTAAACTTTCTACTAATGATTTAGCTGCTTGACCTATATCTGCGGATAGCACTAGTAAAGTTTCTTCTGGTTCCAATACTTTATAAAGAGCATTTATTTCATTCAATAATTCTTCGTTAAATGCATCTCTTCCTGCAGTATCTACTATTATTACCTCTGAGTTATGGCATTCTTTTAAACCTTCTTGAAGTATTTTTACAGCATTATTTTCATTTTTGTTACCATAGAACTTAACCCCAATCTTCTCGGCTAAATTTTTTAGTTGCTCGTAAGCGGCAGGTCTATAAGTGTCTGTGGTTATTAAACATGGTTTAAGTCCTTTCTTCTTAAAGAAGTATGCAAGTTTTGCAGCAGTTGTTGTTTTACCTGTGCCGTAAAGTCCTACTAATAGTATTTTTTGAGGTTCTATTTTCAATTCCCCTTTTTCTTTTCCTAGTATTTCACTTAAAGTTTCATATACTACTTTTATTGTATGTTCTCTTAGATTTAATCCTTCATGTTTTTCTTTTTCAAATATTCTTTTTTTGATGGTCTGAGTAATTTCAAATACTATTTTTACATTTACATCGCTTAGTATAAGTGCTCTTTGAATCTCTTTGATGAGTTTCTCAACTTCTTTCTTATCTATTTTTTTATTACGCGCAAAAGAGTTCAAGGCATCTTTTAACTTTTCAAACATACCTTAATATAGAGGGGTTATTTTTAAATTGATTAATGAGTATTGCTCTTACTATATAATCCTCTATAGAGGGATTATTATTTTTAAAAACAAGAAAAGGATTGAGTTTATGCTCTTATTTTTATGTTGGATTTTTTAGCGATATTTGTAAGTGCTTTAATTAGGTTATTGGATTTTCTGTTTTAAGTAAGTTTTGAAGATTTGATATCTTTTATTATCTTTTTATAATTAGGTTAGATACTAATAGTTTTGAAGCGTATTAATTTAAGTTTGGAAATCTTTTAAAATTTTACAGATAATATTGTGATAGGAAGCAGGGGTCGCCAAGCCTGGTCAACGGCGGTGGACTCAAGGGAACTAACCTTGAGTTATGAGCAAATTGCAATGATTTCTGAGAAATCCACTCCCTTAGTGGGTTCGTGGGTTCAAATCCCACCCCCTGCATACCAACAAGATAGTCCTACTCTCTTTAACATTCTTATTTCCTAAGGACCAGAGAGAGTAGAATATTAGATATTACATATATTAAAATCGATAGATATATAAAAGT
>JALWJP010000188.1 GCA_026997215.1 Nanobdellati archaeon | reverse complement strand
AGATTATACCCTTTAGCGTCCCCACTTTCGAAGCATTATCCAAATTGGTGCGACCCAATAAGGTTCTCTTCTTATCCACAAGAACACCGTTCTTGTATGAGGACATAACCGCTCATTTATTAGACGCTAGCTTTTGCGTCGTCCTATTTAGCTACTCCATACTTCCTCTACCGTCAGCCTTGCGGGCTATAAAAGAGGGCTACCTCTACCGTGCGAGTCCATATGAAACACTATCAGCCTTGCGGGCTTCAAGTGCCCCTAATTCTCCAAAGAGTTAGGGCTTAGGCTATTTACGAGAGTTTCCTCCCTTCACTAAATAGCGGGGCAGACTTTGCGTTTTTTTCCATAATTCGTTACCAGGGATCGAACCTGGAACACCTCGCTCCTAAGGCAAGTGCTCTACCAGTTGAGCTATAACGCAACCTAACTGAGACGGGCTGCCCCTGAGGTTCCATAACCTTTTGGGCTACGGAATGCCTCCCGCCTCCTGGCTTTCACTTCTCAGCTACTTACCGTTTCTCAAAGTCTTAGTTCAATCAAGCCCTAAAACTCTGAGAAATGAACGAAAGCATTTGCCATAGATATGGCTCATACAATCGTCCTTCTCATTAGAAATTCTAATCTACTAGCTTTTGGATATTATCCTAAACCCTTCTCCCGAAGAGTTTCCTAGTTTCACCGTTCTGGCACTTCCCAGGTGCTATTGGTATAGCAAAGGATAAAAGCTTTCAATCAGAATCTTCCACACAAAGTATGAAAGTAAGAGAGACCAAACCTCTCTTATTCCTGAGTGTGCTTGGATTGACCACTTTCGTGGCGACAGGGGGTTAGGAACCACTGCCTTTAACTTCTATTACTAGAAGCTATCACAGCCAAGCCTGTCAAAAAAGTAATAACCAACACGGTGTTCCTTTTTTGGTAGACGCATTATAATATAAGTTTCCTTAAAAGAAGCTTAAACCTTTTTATTTTTATTTATTTTTTTTTCATTTTAAAAAAGTTTTCTTTTAATATTGACTGAAAATTTTTATAATTTAAAAGTACTTCTAATTCTCTTTCGTAAGAATTATTTCCCAACGAAAAATATGGAATACTTTTTTTAGAGAAGAACTTAACTATATAAGATTGTTCACTTTTTAACAATTCTCTTAAAGTATAATAACGTTTTTTATATGTATCAAAATCAGAATTAACGCCTAAATCTTCAACAATCTCTAAATTTTTTCTTCTATAGGACACAATATTATTATCTTCATAGAAGTATAAATCTTTAGAAGAATATGTAAAAATAGAACTTATAGCTCTTGGTATTTCTAACTCTCCTTTTTTATTAAATGAAGCATTTCTTCCAGGTTTAAGTTTTATTTCTCCTTTATAAAAAGCACCAAGATATGTAATATTCTTTTCACCTGAATTTGTTCTCACCCTATAAGTATGTCCTAAAGATAATCTAATAGAAGGTAAATCCACTCTACTTATTAAAATAATATAATCTTCAGAGTTTTCGGGAATCAAAAGATAACGACCTCTTTCTTTTGCAATAATACAATTAGCTGTTATCCTAAAGTTTTCAAGATTTGACATAGAAAGAACTTCCATAAGATTAGAATCAGCAATATTGAATCTAGCACCATTTTCTTCATTACTAATAGTAATTCTACCATGATTCATTTCTTCTACTTTATATTGACTAGAGAGTTCATTTGAAGTTTGAGAGGGAATTGTTTTTAAATCTTTATTGTAACGAGTTTTTTTATCAAAAATAGCAATAATAAACCTTTCTTTTTCTTTATTATATCAATAAAAAGCTTAAAGAAAGGTTTATTATTTTACTTATTTGCCTGCAAAAGCACCAGTTTTTTGTCTTTTCGCTCTATTACAACGACTAGACTTTCCTTTATGGTTTACTTGTTTTGCCATAGTTTTACCTCCTTTATTTAGATTTTTTTTATAATTAAATATCACCCCATTCTATTAATGAC
>JALWJP010000187.1 GCA_026997215.1 Nanobdellati archaeon | reverse complement strand
GTGATAGAGATAAATACCCTATAAAACCTAAAAGAAACAGAATTCCTACTCCAATTAAGATATACTTTTTTAGTTTTTTATCACCTCCAGCAATTCTTTTTTTATTTTGAATGGTACTTAAAACATTTACTGCTCTTGTATCATTTGGATCTATTTTTAGTTCCTTACGTGCATAAAATTCTGCTTTATCTCTTTTATTTTCTCCTCATTAGGTTTCACTATAAATTTAGCTTGCTTTTTAATAATTTTCCCATCTTTCTCTATTTTCGCTGTAAAAAGAAATTCTCCTATATCTTTAGGCAAAACACTTATTTTCAAATTATACTGTTTACCAGGATTAATAGTTGCTCCTGTAAAATCATAATTAATCTCTATAAGTTTATCATGCTCAAACGTCAATTCATTTTTATTTACCACAATTATTTCTGAGCCAGTATTTTTAATACCTAAAATAATTTCCTGAGATTTATTATAAGTTAACTCATACTCTTTATCTAATATTAAGTCTAAAGTTAAAGAATTACTTGCTTCCTTTGTTGTTTGTTGCGTAGTTTCATCTTCAGAGGCATCAGATGATGTCGAAGATGAAGTGGAAGAGGAAGAAGAATCACTATTACTTTGAGTATCTTCTGTTTGTTCTTGTATTACGGTTAAAGAAATAGCACCATTTTCTTGGTATTTCATATTCTCATAACCAACAGCAGTATAATAACTATCGCTAGCATCTAAATCCACTTTGATAGTTGCATCTCCCACGCTTAATCCTTCTACAGAGACAGTACAAACAGTTATTTCATCGCCTCCATTTATATCGGTAGTGGAAGTACAGGTAGTATTCGCTTTAGTACCGTCAAACTTAGCCACTTCCGCATCATATATCTTCAATAATACAGAAGTAGAGTCCACAGGTGCTGTACCTAAATTCTTAGCTTTAACTGTTAAGGTGGTGGTTGATCCTACTTCTATGGTGTTAGACTCCAAAGAAAGCGTTATCTGAACATAAGGCGCATCTAACTCATACGAATAAGAGGTCGAATTTACTGCAGAATACTTAGTTAATTTATCTGCGCTTATAATTATATCGTGCGTTTTATACATATAATATCCGTCATTGGTTTTAGATGGAACTGTATAATTAATAACATAATAACCCCCCGAATTATTGTATGTAACGGATGCTGGAGAGTAAGCAACATATTGAGTAGTTCTTTCAGTCCATTTATCGTAAATAGTAAGGTTTTCTTTAGTTATACCTTCGATAACATTTCCTTCAAAATCTTTTATACTCATTTTAATAGTAAGGTTGGTTCCAGGTTTAATTGCAGTTAAATCACTATTTCCTTCGGCGTTTAGCACTGAAATAATCGATAAAAATGGTTTAGTGGAGATAAATTTAGAAAGTTCATCATTCTCAGGAATAATATCCAAAGTAGCATTAACCACCTTTGCCTTAATGTAGTAATCTCCTTCTATATTACTTATATTAAAAGTCGCATTCTCACAAGAACCTTCTTTAAGGTATTCATAAGAATAATTAAAATTAGCTATTTTAGAAGAACAACCTGTATCTTTACAAATATCTATTGTTACGTTAAACATATATTCTATTCTACTTCCTATATTACATACGGTAATATTTCCTTCAAAGTCTGTACCTTTTGAAGGATAATCATAATATCTCATGCTTAAAGCAATATCGCTCCTATTAAGAGCCTGAATAGAAAAATTATTAGTAGTATTATAACCCCCTATATCATTATAGCACTTCCAATAATAAGAATAGGTGCCTTCATTTGTAAAAACATATGAGAAGTTAAGTTGCTCAATAGAAGTATTAGACTTAGTTTCAACAACATTATTGTCCATAATCAAAAAGCAAGTAGAATTAAAGGCATATAAATCTTTAACATCCGCTAAAAAATAAACATCCTTATTTATTATAACCTCAACAGCATCTTCAGGCGATATATGATTAATATAAATAGGATAAAAAGTATTATTAATCTCAAAAAATTCA
>JALWJP010000186.1 GCA_026997215.1 Nanobdellati archaeon | reverse complement strand
GTATGTATATGATGATGATGGGAATGTTGCAATGATAAAATTTAATGTAGGGGAGGTAAAGTATAGATATAATAAAAGGGGATTAGTAGAGAGAGTTCAATTTGAAAATATAGCAATTATGTATAGTTATAATAAGAATGGATTAATAAAGGAGATAAAGGTTAAAAGTAGGAACTCAAATAAAATTTTAATCAAATATCAATTGGATAAATTAGGAAGAGTTTCTAAACAAAATTATATTAATTATACAAAAAATATAAACATAATAAAACCTTTTATCTTTAAAAAAGCAACTTATGATTCTGCTTCGCAACTAATAAGTTTTGAAACGAAAAGAGGTCAAGAAAGTTTTCAATATGACTCTCTGGGGAATCTTATCCTCTGGCAAGGAAGTTGGGGAACAAAAGAGTATGAATATGGGTATGATAACAGATTAAAAAAGGTAAAAATTGGTGATAAGGAAATAAAATTTTCATACACAGCTCTAGGTTATAGGTGGAAGAAAGAAGCTAATGATAAAGTTTACGAATATCTTTATGATGTAGAAGGGAATCTTCTGTATGAGAGGATTTTAGAAGATGGGAAACTAAAAGAAGAAAGGTATTATGTTTATGTTCCTGGAAGGTTGGACAGACCGGTAGCAATGGTAATAAAGAAAGGAAGAAAATATGAAGTTTATTACTATATTCACAATCATCAAGGTTCAGTAATAGCCGTTGTAGATAAAAAGGGAAGGGTTGTGAACATCTATGATTACTGGGCAGATGGTAACATAAGATATATAGAAGAGCAAGTAGAACAACCATTCCTATATACGGGAGCTTACTACGATAGGGAAACAGACCTTTATTATCTGAGAGCAAGGTATTACTCTCCAGAACTTAGAAGATTTATACAGAGAGATCCTATACTCTTTGAAGGTGGTATTAACCTTTATAACTATACAAGCTGTGATTTTGTGAATTATGGAGATTGGGAAGGGAAGTTGTTTGGTCCACCTATGGGACCCCCGATTTGTAAACAAATTGGTACATGTGGATGTGAAGAACCTAATACTGGATGTAGAGTAAGCTGGACTAGTATTAGTAGATGCTTGTTGGGCGTTTATCGAGAATTGGCAACCAGATATTGTGCTATTGTATGTTCACTATCAATAGTTTCAAGAGGCTATTTAAAAGAGCCAACCTTAATGTGTGCAGTTTGTATTGCAACAGGTATTGTATATATTTATAAGCAATGTTTGAGTCCAAATATTTCGTGCAAGTAACTTTACAAGGGAGGTTATTGTGAACCTTGATAAGGAGAAAGCAAGAGACTTATTACTTGTTATTACTATCCCAATGCTTTTTTTAAATAGTATTGTTTATTCTCTAGATATATTACTTAATTTAAAAATTGTAGGTGTGAGTATAGATTTACTTTATGAACAAATATTTCTAATCGGTTATATAATCAGTATACGTCGACTCGGGGGCACGACTTTTTTAACAGTTTTTTTATACTTACTTTTACTTAGTATGCTTATAGTAAAAAATAAGTGGCAAGCTATAAGTTCAAATCTTATGGAAATCCTTATAAAGATACTAAGTGTATTTGCATTAGTAATATTGGTTTATTTTCTTTTTAGAGAGGAAAAACAAGCTTTAGGAAGACTTATTGGAAAGAAATAATGTAAATAACAGCAAGCTTACTGCAAGAAAAGAATCTAATTCCTGAAAACGCCAAGTTTAGACATTCGGAAAAAGGAATTTGATAAAGACTAAGAAGGGAGTCCAAGACCAGACAGTTTCATTTTTAGCATTTTGAGAAAAATACTTGTAAAAACTCTTTATCCTATACTGTTATAACTTGTTATTTAAAAATAAAACCTGCATACGTATATATACTATCTTTTTTCAATCTTATATTGATATGATCATAACCCTTTGAAATTTCTAGAAGAGAATCTAATACCTCTTTCACATCTAAAAATACTATATTCTCGCTTTTAAATTTTCTTTTTAGCAATCTATTTATAAACAC
>JALWJP010000185.1 GCA_026997215.1 Nanobdellati archaeon | reverse complement strand
CAACTTTACAGGCAAAAAAGAAAGTTGAAATTGAAATAATGAAAGCTATCCACAGCCAAATTGATCAAAAAATTGATGTAAAAGTAAATGTAAGCGCAATAGTTCCAACAAAAGAAGTTAAATTAAAGGATTCAAAAGGAAAAGCATAGCAATAAGTGGGAAAAGCAGAATTGTTCATAAAAATAGTAAGATTTAAATAAGTAGAATTGAAATATGAAAAGTTATAAGTTAAGGAAGTATTTGCATAAAGCATGGGACGGAGGAATAATTTAATTTCGTCAGGATTATATACTCCTGGTAATTCAAAAACAAAATCACAAGGACCTGCATAATTACAGGGAAGAGTTACATTAAAAGTAATATTCTTGTTTTGAAAAGAGTCGATGGAAAAATAAGGGGCAATTCCTTTATTAGATAAATTAAGTGTTAATAGAATAAATGAAGAAAGAGCACTTTGAGAGTAATTATAAGAATGTAATTCTAAGTAAGGTAGTATCAAACTTAGATTTACTAATCCTCTTCCTTTTGCCCATTTTGAATAAGAAGATAAGTAATAAGCCTGAGGATTAGTTATTGAAAAGAGATAATCACGAAGCTGTTGAGGTGTTGCCTCAGGTTTTATTTCTTTGATCTAAGCCATTACACCTGAAATAAAAGGAGTTGCCATAGAAGTTCCGCTGGATATTGTGCTATATCCAAAAGCATTAGACGAGTTTATTTGCTCGCCAGGAGCAACAACATCTGGCTTTATGAGAGAATAGTTATGTCTTAAAGGACCTTGAGAAGAAAAAAGAGAGACCTCTCCCACATATCTATTACCAAAAGTAGGGTAGTAAGCATGAGAAATTATACTTCCCACAGCTATAGCACCCGGAGCGTTAGCAGGAGATGACAAAGTAGAATAAGGAGTAGAATATAAAAAATAATCATAAGAGTTGCCAAACCTGTAATAATTTAAATCGTATAAATCAACATCTACCTTCTTATCAGAAGTTAAAGTAAGGTTAAGATCATAATCATAATAGATTTCTACAACAAAACCACATTGTGTAGGTGAACATTCATAAGAAACATAACTAAAAATAAAATCCGGATCAACTTTAACATAATAATTAAAATTATCCTCATGTACAACATACCCTAGTATTCGATTATTAGAATTATTATAAAAAGAAATGTTGAATAGAGAAATAGAAGGATCATAATACCTTATAAGGAAATAAGGATTATGCAATGAATTAATAAAGATAGTAGAAGAGTTGGTTGTTAAATTAATGTGCTGATTATCTCCTCCTTCATTGCCTGCAGCAACTACAAAAACAACTTTATTGCTATAATAGTTTACAGCATCGTATAAAGCATCACCATAACCATCAGTAAACAACATTAAACCTCCTAACGACATAGAAATAATCGAAGCATTTAGCTCCAAAGATTTATTTATTGCACAAATAACATCATCATCATACCAACTTAGAAGTTTAATAATAATAAAAGAAACGTTAGGGGCTATACTCCTTATTATGCCTGCAACATGAGTCCCATGTCCTTCTTCATCTAAATAATCAGATTCGTTATAAATACAAGAAGTCCCATTATAATATGTTCCTCCTAAATAAATAAAAGATGCATTTTCAAACCAAGGATTGTTAGGGTTTATACCTGTATCTATTACCGCAACCCTCACATTTTTACCAGTATAAGGCAAGTTATTAAATGGGATGCCATTAAAGAAATAAGAAAGGTTTCCTCCTGCAAAAGGTATTGCATAACTCAACAAAGGTTTTCTTAAAGAAGGATTAATAACATATTTTGATTTATTAAAAAGAAAATAATCAAAAGAAGTAGATGCATAATAATAACAATTATCGGTCTCCAATAAGAAGGATTTATTAAGTTTCTCATTAGCACAGTAAATATAATCGTTTTTATTCAAATATTTCAAAGAATTCTTTGATAAAGGATGGTTTATAATATCAATTGCAAAAAGAACAGGCATTATAAGAAACAGCATTATAAGAAAATAAATTAACCGCCTCATACTTTAAGAAGTTTTTTAAATCTTTAAAATAATTATTATTTTGGCAATGATTAAGCCGTCCCAGTATGAGTGGGATGATTAAAGGGAGTAACTTATGAGCCAAACCCATCATATTTCTGCAGGTTTTGTAATTTTTAGATTAAATAAAGATAAAATAGAATATCTATTACTTTACAATTCTAAAGGTCATTGGGACTTTCCCAAAGGACATGTGGAAAAGGGTGAAAATCTTCTTCAAGCAGCTAAAAGAGAGACAGAAGAAGAAGCAGGCATTAAAGAATTAGAGATAATTCCTTTATTCCACGAAACAATAAAGTATTGGTACAGAGAAGAAGGTAAAAAAGTAAGCAAAGAGGTTCATTTTTTCTTAGCTAAAGTAAAGGAAGATGTAAAAGTAAAAATAAGTTGGGAACATGAAGGCTATAAATGGGTTAGTTATGAAGAAGCAATAAAATTAATAAAATTCCCTGAACAAAAGAAAGTTCTTCAAAAAGCCCATGAACACATCATAAAAAATATTGTAAGCAAGGAAAAAAATTAAAGAAATTCTATTCCTAATTTTTCTTCAATCTCTTTTCTCTTTTCAAATTTAACCTGCTCTGGCTCTTGTTGTAAAAGATGAGGAGCCTCCACACCTGTTACTATAATCATTACTCTTAAACTCTCTCCTAATTCCGGTTCTATGGCTGCTCCCCATATTACACGTGCATGTTCATCCAATTTAGAGGTAACAGCACTCACCACTTCCCTTGCTTCCTTTATAGTTAAATCAGCCCCTCCTAACACATGAATTAAAGCACCTTTTGCTCCTTCAATATCCACATCAAGCAAAGGATTATTTAAAGCTTTTTGTACAGCTTCTATTGCCCTGTTCTCTGTATCACTTTGACCAATACCTATCATTGCTAAACCGCCACCTTGCATAACTGCTTTAACATCTGCAAAATCTAAATTAATCAAAGATTCTTTTGTAATTAGCTCTGCTATTCCTTTAACAGCATTTACTAAAATCTCATCTGCAATCTTAAAAGCAGTAACAATAGAGACCTCAGGTACCAACTCTAAAAGCTTATCATTAGGTATTACAATTAAAGTATCAACAAATTCCCTTAATTTTTCTAAACCTTTTTTGGCATTTTCCATCCTATGCTTTCCTTCCATACTAAAAGGCATAGTGACAACTCCAACAACTAATGCCCCTGATTTCTTAGCTATTTCTGCCACTACAGGAGCAGATCCTGTACCTGTACCTCCTCCCATACCAGCAGTAATAAAGACCATATCAAATCCTTCTATTTCTTTCTTTATTTCATCCTTGGATTCTTTAGCTGCTGCTTCACCGATATTAGGATTAGATCCCGCTCCTAAACCTCCCGTAATATCTTTACCAATCAACACACGAGCATCAGCATCTGTGTAAAGCAAATCTTGTGCATCTGTATTAATAGCTATGAGTTTAACACCTTCTATACCTACTTGAGCCATTCTGTTAATAGTATTATTACCTGCACCTCCACAACCAACAACTGCGATTTTAGCTCTTGACTCCTCTAATATTTTTTTAAGTTTATCATCAATAGGTTTCCTTTGTTTTTTAGGTTGTGACTTCTTAGTTTCTTTTTCCATTTCTTCCCTTTCTAATGCATCTCTTATTATGCTTTCCATAAAGGTCTCACCTCAGAAACTAAACATATTTACCAATAATTAGTTTAGAAAGTTTTTAAAATCTTTGTTCTTATAATGAAGGTAATGGCAAAAAATATTCCTTCTGCGAACATAGGCATATTTGGACATGTAGATCATGGAAAAACTACTCTCACACAAATACTTACTGGCAAGTTTACAGATGAACATTCAGAGGAACTTAAAAGAGGTATTTCTATAAGATTAGGCTACGCAGACTTAACCATAAGAAAATGCCCAAAATGTGAGGGACCTAAAGCATACACCACCTTTCCAAAATGTTTTTATTGCGGCTCTGATACCGAGATATTAAGGACTATCTCTATAATAGATGTACCTGGTCACGAAACATTACTTGCAACAGTACTTACAGGTACTGCCTTGATAGATGGCGCTATATTAGTTATTGCTGCTAACGAACCTTGTCCTCAACCTCAAACCGTGGAGCACCTAACTGCATTAGAAATAGCAGGAATAAAGAACATAATCATAGTACAAAATAAGATTGATTTAGTAAGCAAGGAAAGAGCTTTAGAAAGTTATAAAGAAATTAAAGAATTTGTTAAAGGAACAATTGCTGAGAATGCGCCAATTATACCTATATCGGCGCATCACAACGTTAATGTTGATGTAATATTAGAGGCATTAGAAAAATACATACCTACACCAATTCGTGATGAATCTAAACCTCCTTTAATGTATGTGGCAAGAAGTTTTGACGTGAACAAGCCAGGTACACCTATAGAAAAATTAGTAGGAGGAGTGTTAGGAGGAGCAGTAGCTCAAGGAATATTCAAAGAAGGGGATGAAGTAGAAATAAGACCTGGTATTAAAAAAGGAGATAAATTCGTACCTGTTAAAACAAAAATTGTGAGTTTGCATCAAAGTAAGCAAAAAATAGAAGTTGCAAAACCAGGAGGATTAATAGCTGTAGGAACTCAATTAGATCCTTTTTTTACTAAATCCGATGCTATGGTAGGGAATGTAGTTACTTTACCTGAACATGCGCCTCCTATAAGAGATGAACTAAACTTAGAAATAAACATAATAGAAAGGTTGCTTGAAACTAATGAGAAGATACAAGCGGATATTAAGCAAGGTGATGTAATTTTAATGAATGTAGGTACGGCAAGAACAATAGGCATATGCATAGAAAAAAACAAAAATAAAGCAAAATTTAAACTAAAACTTCCTATTGCAGCATACGACGGAGAAAGAGTGGTATTATCCAAGCAAATAGAAGGAAGATGGAGATTAATAGGATATGGTGTAATAAATGGATAATATTAAAAGCAATTATGTTGGTACGTTAATATCTCAAATAAATGAGGAGATGTTGAAAGTAAGAATTGCGGGAAAGATCATAGAGAAAGATGACGATTCTGTGATAATAGACGATGGCACAGGAGCGGTAAGAGTAAGGTATAACAAAGATGTGGTAAAAGAACTTGAAAAAATAGAGATAGGTAGCATAACATTCATATTCGGAAAAGTTGTTAAAGTAGGTAATGATATCATAATATTTGCAGATTTTGTAAGAGAAGCAGAAAAATTCGATTTAAAAAAATATAAAAAGATTCTTCAAGACACTACTACCAATGCAAATGATTAACATTCTCTAACAAACTTATAAGTTCCGCATTCTGTTGCAACTACAACCTTATATTTCTCTCCTTCTAAGCATGGAAATGAACATGCCTCTCGGCTTATACTTATTGTATCCTTATCTAAAGGAGAAATATAAGAGTTGTTGAGATATAAGGAGCAGTACTTATCAGGATTTGATAAGCTTTCTATGGTTATGGAGGTTATGGTTAAGTTGAGATTAGAAGGATTATCTAAGAAGAGTTTAATAGATTCTTCTGCTTTATCTATGTAAGTTAAGGTGTAAGCATCTAATATTGGTGTGTCTGATTGATCTACTGTTGAGTTAAGTATAAACTTAAGGAACAAAGATTTCCATGATTGTTGTTGTGGTGTGAAATCATAGGTATTGCTTGAGTCTAAGGATATTTTTGTGTATGTTGTGTTATCCCTTGAAATGAAGATGTCTATGAGGTTAGGGTATTTATCTATGTTGAATGTTAAGGATGTTATTACATCTGCTGGGGTTAAGTTGAAAGTTAATAAGTTTTTGGTTATTAACATGCCATTTAATGAATACACGTACCTAGGATCTGAAATTAAATTAGAAATATAAGGATTAATCTCATCAAGTGATTCCCTTCTCTTAACTAAAAACCACACATCTTTATTATAGTCAGGTAAAGAATAAATATCATTGGTTTTTTGGAGTAATGCATTTAAGTTGTAGTTTTTTACATAAGTAGGTAAAGATTTGCTTGTTGTGGTTCCGTCTCCGAGTTGACCATAACTATTATCACCCCAGCAAAGCATTGAGCCATTGTTAAGTAAAGCACATGTATGATGTCCGCCTAAAGATATTTGAGTTATGTTTTCGAGATAACCGTTACCTGTTGGATTTTTTACTATGACGGGTAATAACTCGCAATCATTACCACTATAATAAGAATCACAATCGTAACTACTTGTCCCTCCATTGCCGAGTTGACCTTGAGTATTATAGCCCCAGCAAAGCATTGAGCCATTGTTAAGTAAAGCGCATGTATGGCTTGATCCTGCAGATATTTGCACTGCATTTGATAAGAGAGATGTATTTGTTGGATCTTTTACATATACAGGTAATATTTCACAATTTAAACCACTAATACAAATGTATCTGCCCTTCATCCCATCGCCCAGCTGACCTCTAAAATCATCTCCCCAACAGAGCATTGATCCATTGTTGAGTAAAGCACATGCGTAATAATATCCCGTAGTTATCTGAGTTATATTAGACAAATAAGATGTGTTTGTTGGATCTTTTACAAATGTTGGTAGCAATTCACGGTATACAATAATACCTTCTCCTAATTGACCTTCATAATTACTTCCCCAACATAGCACAGAACCATTGTTAAGTAAAGCGCAGGTATGATCTGATCCTAAAGATATTTGTGTAACATTTTCTAAGTAATTATTACCTGTCCAATCTTTTACATAAGTGGGTAAAGATGTAGTTGTTGTGGTTCCATCACCGAGTTGACCTTCATAATTCTTTCCCCAGCAGAGCATTGATCCATTGTTAAGTAAAGCGCATGTATGATAGGATCCTGCAGATATTTGTGTAACATTTTCTAAGTAACCATTGCCTGTCGGATCTTTTACAAATGTTGGTAATGATTTATCAGTTGTGGTTCCATCGCCGAGTTGACCATAACCATTATCACCCCAACAGAGCACAGAGCCATTGTTAAGTAAAGCGCAGGTATGATAATCTCCTTGCACAATTTGCGTGGAATTATATAACAAAAAAACGTTTATTATTTTTTTGACATAGACAGGCAAAGATGTGCTTGTTGTGGTTCCATCTCCGAGTTGACCGTAATAATTATACCCCCAACAGAGCACAGAGCCATTAGAAAGTAAAGCACATGTATGATCTGATCCTAAAGATATTTGGGTTATGTTTTCGAGATAATCGTTACCTGTAGGATCTTTTACAAATGTTGGTAATAATTTGTCAGTTGTGGTTCCATCTCCGAGTTGACCTGCACCATTATCACCCCAGCAGAGCACAGAACCATTGGAAAGTAAAGCGCAGGTATGGCTTGATCCTGCAGATATTTGCACTGCATTTGATAAGAGAGATGTGTTTGTTGGATCTTTTACAAATGTTGGTAATAATTTGTCAGTTGTGGTTCCATCTCCGAGTTGACCTGCACCATTATCACCCCAGCAGAGCACAGAGCCATTGTTAAGTAAAGCGCATGTATGATAGTATCCTAAAGATGTTTGTGTAACATTTTCTAAGTAAGAAGTGTTTGTTGGATCTTTTACAAATGTTGGTAATAACTTATTCTGAGTAGTTCCGTCTCCTAGTTGACCTTCATAATTCCTTCCCCAACATAGCACCGATCCATTGTTAAGTAAAGCGCAGGTATGATAGGATCCTGCAGATATTTGTGTAACATTTTCTAAGTAACCATTGCCTGTTGGGTCTTTTACAAATGTTGGTAAATATTCATTAGTTGTTGTTCCATCGCCGAGTTGACCATATAAATTCCTTCCCCAGCAAAGTGCCGAGCCATTAGAAAGTAAAGCACAGGTATGATAGGATCCTGTAGATATTTGTATTACATCTTTTAAGTAATCGTTACCTGTAGGATCTTTTACAAAGGTTGGTAATGATTTATCAGTTGTGGTTCCATCGCCGAGTTGACCATAACCATTATCACCCCAGCAGAGCACAGAACCATTGGAAAGTAAAGCACAGGTATGATAGTATCCTAAAGATATTTGTGTTATGTTTTCGAGATAATCGTTACCTGTTGGATCTTTTACATAAACATGTACTCTTTTTCCTATTGTGGTTCCATCGCCGAGTTGACCATAACCATTATCACCCCAGCAAAGCATTGATCCATTATTGAGTAAAGCACATGTATGGCCCCATCCTGCAGATATTTGTGTTACCTCAGATAGCACCGACATATTATAATTAAGCTTCACATACAAAGGAACTAAACTTAAAAAATAAGAGATATCCCCTAACTGACCTTTACTATTATCTCCCCAACATAGCACCGATCCATTGTTAAGTAAAGCACATGTATGATAGTATCCTAAAGAATTAAACCATAAAACTGAATAAGTTTGCTCATCATTAGCATAAGAGTTCTCAAAGGTATTGCCGTAAGATCCGTAATGATAATCAGCATTGTCTCCGAATAATAAGTAGATGGTAAGGTTGGAGTTAGAGGGTAAGGAAGGTATTTTTACCCATATTTCTGTTGTATTAGTATTGCAAGAGTATTTCCATACCCAGAAAGGTAAGGAGTTGTTATTTGCATCTATGGCTCTTATATCCTTACAATCAGATCTCATTCTTCCTAAGGATATTTGTTCTTTTGTATCATATAATATTTTTACTTGGTAATTTGTTAAGGTTATTGGGTTGTTGTTGGATAGGTTTATTTCTTGTCTATAAGTATAATAAGTTTGTTTATCTAAATACATTTTACCTATAATTACATCTACTGAAATATTTTCGTATGAGTATATTTTAGAAGTATCTATAAAATGTTCTATAAGATGATATGTTTTATCTTCAGGAAAGGATATCTTTTCCAAAGATATCCTTGCTTTGGCACATTGAGTTAAGGAATAACCATGATAATTATTTCCTTGAGAGGAGGTTTGAGATGCTTGTTTGCTCATGTTAAGGGTGTAGTCTTTTAGCCATATGTATGCTAAGGATGCTATGGCTATTGTGAATACAACTAATA
>JALWJP010000184.1:339-31808 GCA_026997215.1 Nanobdellati archaeon | reverse complement strand
GAAAAAATGATAATTCTTATGATCCACGATGGAAAAATAATGATAATTTAAAAGATGGAGAGATTGATGAAAGTGTATTAGATTCTTTCAACGAATTTGAAGATATTGATGATTATGACGAACTATCAGTAGAAGAAAGAAAAGAAATAGAAACAGATTTAGAAAAAGGGATACAACATGCTAAACAAGGAGGTAAATTATCACAAGATATAGATAGAATACTAAATGAAGTATTAACTAAAAAAATCAATTGGAAAAACATTCTAAAATCTTCATTAAATAAAAGTATAAAGAAAGATTATTCTTGGAAAAGATATCACAGAAAAACATGGATAATAAATGCACCGCTACCGTCAACTTATGGAGAGGAAATTAGATTAGGAGCAGTGATAGATACATCAGGATCAATAAGTGAAGATGAGTTAGGTGAGTTCTTATCAGTATTATCAGATTTAATAAGGCAATATCAAAATGTTAAATTAAAAATAGCATTCATAGATACAGAAGTAAAACACGAAGAAGAAACAGAACTCTATCAAAACGACATAAAGAAGTTAAAGAAAATATTCAAAAAAGCAAAAGGAGGTGGAGGAACAGATATGATTAAAGGAATGAAATGGGCAGTAGATAATAATATAAAGCAATTAGCGATATTAACAGATGGATGGACGGATACATATAATTATGAGAAATACAGAAATAAAATAAATAATCTTATTTGGATAATAACATCACAAGGAACAGATGAGTATATTAAAGAATATCATGATAAAATAATAAAAATAGAGAGGTGATGGATATAAAAAAGAAAATAAAAGCATTAATGGATAGTTATGATATAACAACAATTATTTATTACGATGGACTTAGCCTAGTATGGTTTGTTTTAGAAATCTCAGATCATCATGTAAGGTGGTATAATAATAATTTTGAATTTAAATCAGATAATGAGGAAGATATTAAAAGTATGGAATATCACTTCAAACAACAATCATTTGATAATTTGTTGAGTATATTAAAGGAGTTCATTATTTTAGAGGTAAAAAATATATAAGGGTGGTAATATGCCTTATTGGTTTGAGATAGAAAAAGTGAAATTAACAAGAGAGCAAAAGAGAAACACAAAATTAACAGAAGAACAGATAAAAGAGATAAAAGAATTAAGAAAAAAAGGTTTGGGATATAAAAGGATAGCAAGTAAGTTTAAAGTCCATAAGAATGTCATCAGATATTATTGCGATGAAGAATATAGAAAGAAACAAATAGAGAGATTAAAGAGATATAGAGACAATAATTATACAAAAGAAAAGCATAGAGAGGCAATAAAAAGAACAAGAAGATATAAAGCCAAGATTTTTGGATTAAAAAAACAAAAAAAGTGATGAAAATGCCAGAAGATATTGAAATAGAAGATTTACCAGAAGCAGTAAAGGAATTAGCAACAAGGAAGTTAATAGAGGATGAAGCAGAGTTAGTAAGATACGAATATATAGGAAACAATGTATATGATGTGTTATTCTCAGACGATACAGAATATTTAGTATTTTATAGTTATGAAGATGCAGAAGCATACACAAGAGAACAATTATATGAAATGGTTGAAGGTGAACCTAAAATGTTCATAAAAGATATAACTGATTACATAGATGAAGACAAACTAAGAAATGATATCAGTAGTGATGAGATAGATGCTTTAATAGACACATACAAAGAACTATTAGAACCAGACTTCATAGATGATTTAGTTCGTAATGGTATAATTACAGAAGAAGAAGCAGAAGAATTAAAAGAAAAAGTTAAAGAAGGAGAAATAGATATAGATGATTTAGTAAACGAATATGGATACGAATTAGCAGAAATAGAAGTAGAAGATAGATTAGACGAAATAATGAATAACATAACACATTATATTGATGAAGACGTATTATTAAATTATATAGATATAGATGCATATATAGATGATGTGATAAATATAGATAGAGTAGCACATGTATTAGCATCATACGATGGAGAAGAAATAGAATTAAGAGACGGAATAGTTGCTTATAGAATATTTTAAATATGTGTGATATGTTAAGTAAAAAAGAGGTGATAAGATGACTTTAAAAGATGTGAGTGATAGGACAGAGGACTATTACAAAAAATGGGTAGATGAAAATAAGAATAAGATAGTTGTTATCTTCGGAGAGCCATTGATAGGTAAAACAACATTTGTAAGGAAGATATTAGAAAATAAAGACAAAGTGATATGGTTTAAAGTAGATACAAATTATAAAACGAGTGATCTACCTAACAAATTTAATATAATAGATGTTAAACATTACACAATACTACTTTCTAAGTTATCAGAGTTGAATAATTATGATATGAAAGGTAGATGGATAGTAGTGGATAGTATAACTTCATTATCATCAGATTTTCTATCTGATAAACTTATGAGCCCAAGAAAGAACATAGAATTATCAAACTTTTATGATGTGGTATTTAGAAGGTTATCATTACTGAAAGAGAAAGGAGCAACAATAATCATTATAGCACATGAAGCAGTAAAATCATTCCAACCTTATGAGATTGGCCCAAAGATGAATGTTACTGTATTAAGGCATATTGATAAGGTGTATAGAGTATATAAGAAGGAAAATGGAGCAAGAGCCATAAAGAAATGGAAAGAAAGGGTGGTTGTAAATGATCCTAAGTTTTTTATCGAAATTTAATTTTTTTAAGTTATTCCGGAGGAAGAGTGATGATATGGATATAAAAACATTAGAGAGAATGAAAAGACAGATGATATTAAGAGGAAATTGGAAGGAAGTTGCAAGGATAAGTAAGATGATAGAATTTAGGTTGAATAAAAAAACCAAGAAAGGAAAGAAATCCAAATTAGAGAAATGGGTCGATTATTATGTTAAAAGTTAAATGTCCTAAATGTGGTAGAACACGAAAATATATCCATAAGAAAAAACACTTAAAGAATAGTACTGCTTTATGTTTTTATTGTGGACACAGATTTAAACTATATGTTGAGAAAGATGGAAAATTAATAAGCAGAATAGTGAGGTGAGGAATGTGGGGTATGAAAGTGACTTTAAGATAGAGACAGATAGGAAGGAGGAAAATGTGTGGGAGAAGAAAGATAGGAGAATAGCAAGAATGAATGCACTATCTACTGCAACAAAGATTGTGGAGATAGTGCAATTGAATAAGACACCTGAGTTAAGTACTGCAGACAATATGAAAAAGAAGGAACTAACAGCTGATAAGTTGGCAGAAGTTGTTGTGTTTGTGGCAAAGAGGTTAGAACACTTTATATACGAAGGAGAGTGATATTATTAATTTTATATAAGTGGGTGATATAATGGAAGGAAATGCTAGTGGTATAGGTGCAATAGCAGAAGTTAGTAAATACAAAACCTTTTTGGATAAGTATTTAATGGATAAGATGAATGATAAGGAGGAACATGTTTTAAAGCATAATGAATATTTCGCATCTCAATTATCTATATCATGGAAAGTTATTAGAGCAAAAAGGTTTATAAGTGATATAGATTTAGAGACAGCAAGGATATTTGAAATAGGGAACATATTGCATGAGTTTATACAGAAGGAATTGTTTAATACGGAGGATTATGAGATAGAGAAGAGAATAGAGAAAACAATAAAACTACCTGAGAAGGTAAGGATAAGAGGTAGGATGGATATATTTGATAAGTATTCAAATGAAGTGATTGAGTTAAAGACAGTATCAGAATTACCTTCATTTCCGAATGAGACACATTTAGCACAATTGCATTTCTACATGTTTGCAACAAAAGTTAATACGGGATATATAATTTATATTAATAAAAACAATTTAGAATTTAGAGAATTTAGGATTTTGTTTTCTAAAAATTATTGGAAAAAGGTTCTAGAAGCTGTAAGATATGAGTATTTGGATAGAGTTGGTGATTTGTTAGAATGATAGTGGCAGTATGAGGTGATGTAATGAAAAAAGTAATAGGAGATGGAAATGAAGGAATGTTGATAAATAAACTTAATTTAAAAGAATACATATTAGAAGTGGCTGTTTGGAATAAAGGAAGAATAGTAAATATATACTTAAATAAAAAACAAGTAAAAGAATTAGTTGAATTATTAGAAAATGATTTAAATGGATATTAGTGAGTGGTATGATATTCAAAAAACCAAAACATGTAAAATATGTAAAGGAGATGAAGAAGTTATTTAACAAAAAATACAAAAAAGATATAAGAAAAAGATTTGAGAATTTGGTTAGTGATGTTAGTATGTTTGAGGTAAGAGATATGTATTTTGAGTTAATAAAGGAAGAAGTTATAAATAATAATACAATAGAGATAAAAATATTTTTATTCCCGATATACAAGTCATTAGATATAGCGATTAGGATACATAACATATCTATATCAGAAAACAGTGTAATTAGGATTACCACAAAAGAATCGGTTAGTTATTTAGATTACCCAGTAACATTATTCATAAAAGCAAAGCATTTGGATTTCATTTACGAACATAAAGAAAGAATATTTAACATAATTATTGAGATGTTGGATAAATACTTAGACATAGCAGAAAAGAGGAAAGTAATAGTAAAAGCAAAAAACTTATAGCTAGAGGTGAGGAGGATGTATAGAGTGGAGATAGAAGCCAATAGAGAATTAGGATCAGTATTTGTAAAGGTAGAGGATTTAATAAATAAGAAAATTGACATACATGTGATACCAGTAGAAATAGAAGAAGAATGGGAAGAAGTAAATGACTTTCTAAAAAAACTAATAAGAGGTGGAAGAAATGAATAAGAAGGAATTAATAAATAAATTAATTAATTTAGTGAAAAAATATAATCTAATTGAATTAAATGGTTTTTTTGTATATTCAGGAGAATACAATACAAGACATACAATGGATATAATCAAATTATATGGTGATTATGTTATAATAGCTATATGGTATAGGCATGTTAAACTTATTGAGATCTATATATATAAGAACAATCATAAAATAGTATATGAAAATAATGAAATGTTAAACATACTTCTAAAAAACAGAAGAATAATAAACAAATTAATAAACGATATAGAGAGAGAAATAAAATTAGATATATTGAATGATATGGGTGAGAAAATATGAGTTGGAGAGAAAATATAATAGAATTGAGAAGAAAAGGAAATTTAGGAAAAGAGAACATGGAACAATATTTGAGAATAACCTATTTGAAAGGAGATGAGAAATATACACCAAAAGCAAGTATAGAGATAGGAAAGATAATAGATGATAAATATGGTAAACCAATATCATTTAGGACAGATAGACCAGAGGATTTAGCGGTAATTTTTAGAGCATTTATAGGACTTATGATGAAGATGGGATATTCCAAAGATGAGATAGAAGGATTATTAATGAGGGGGTGGGATCATGGGAATAGAGAATCATTTTGATAAGATTGTATATGATTACTTAAAAAACATAAGAACAAAAGAAGATTGGGCATTTTCAGTAGAGAGGAATTTTATTTTACCTTTAAAACTATACAAGAAGATAAAGATGAAATTGAGCAACACTATATTATATTGTTATAAAGTTGGCGATATTATTGGGTACACTATTTATTATGGTGATAAACATATCTACACTTCATGTAATAAGGGTGGGAAGATAAAGAGGATTTATGCAGATATTGATAAATATCCTATAAGATACACTAATTCTTTTCTAAGAGAACTTATGAGAGGAGAGTATGGATCCTACTTACCACGTATAGACTTTTTATTGTCAATATTTCATGGACAATTATCTTTCATGTCAAAATATAAGAAAATGAAAGTTATTGCAACTAGAAATTTATCAGGGATTATAAAAGATAAAGATGATATTATAAGATTGCAAAAGAATGGAAGAAAAAGGAAGAAATTTTATTATGATGTTGAGTGGGTTGACAATTACGAACACTTTAAGAAAATTTTAAAAATAATGATGAAATAAAAAATCATATGAGTGATAGTAGTTGTGCTTTGGGTATGAGTTGTGAATATTGGGCATTATGGTTTTTATCTATTATGCTGATATTAATAGGATTCTTCTATTATACTTTAAATCATGAAGTATCTAAATTTTGTTATGGGTTTATGTTGTCACAAGGTTGTAATAAAGTGATGTACGGTTCTCCAAATTTGAAATGTGAATGTTTAGAGTCATTACATGGAAATGAATTTGAATTAAATAAGTTATGGATGGATTATTATTCATATATTTATAATTTAAAATCATAATGAAATGTAGTATATGTGGTAGAGGTGGAGACAAGAGATTAGCAGGAACGTGTTTTTGTAATGAACATTATACATTATTTCTTATATACTTATATGCAGAATATAAAGGATATGATCCTGAATTGATGATGTGTATATTAGATAAAATTAGTAATAAAGTTATAAGAAATGTATACAATTTAACAAAAGAATGTGGAGCAAGTTATAATAAGGTACAAAAACATGTTCAATTCCTTAATGAGAACAATATTATAAGAAGGGAGAATAAGAAGTATTATGTTAATTACAGAGGTGTTGATTGATGAAAGTGTATTTAAATAAAAATGTTGTAGAAGCAGCTAAGGAAAGGATTAAATATATTTTTGATGAGTTTGATAATGTTGTTGTTAATTTTTCAGGAGGAAAGGATAGTACGGTTATATTAGACATAACATTGAAAGAAGCAAAAAGAAGAGGAGTATTGCCACTACCAGTTATATTTATAGACCAAGAAGCAGAGTGGCCACAAACAATAGAGTTGGTCAGAAAGGTGATGTATGACAAAAATGTGGATCCTTATTGGTTCCAAGGAGAATTTAGATTAGTGAATGCAACAGCAATAACAAGGGATAAGTATTTATGGTGTTGGAGAGAAGGTGAGGAGTGGTTGAGGGAGAAAGACGATATTGCAATAAAGGAGAATAAATTCAATGTTATAGATTTCTATGATTTGTTTGATGGAATAAGAGATTATTATTGGAAGAACACAAAGACAGCAGTTATATATGGTTTAAGAGCAGAAGAGAGCCCAACAAGATTTTCAGCATTAACAGCAAGATTATCTTACAAGAACATAACGTGGGGAAGAGGAAACAAGAATCAATTACATTATAACTTCGCAATAATTTATGATTGGAGTTACACTGATGTTTGGAAATACATACATGATAATAACCTTCCTTATAATAAGATTTATGATTTACAATACCAGAAAGGAGTGCCAATAAAGAATATGAGAGTTAGTAGCCTACACCATGAAGGTGCGTTATATTCATTAGAATATTTACAAGAAGTTGATGCTGAATTATATAATAAATTAGTTAAGAGATTGCATGGCATACATTCTTATACTAAATTTATGGATATGTTGGGTGAGATTGAGTTGCCCTATATGTTTGAGAATTGGAAAGAATACCGAGATTATTTGATAGAAAAGTTGATACCAAAAGAGAAAGCAAAGGATATGCTTAATTTTGTACATAAGATGGATGTTAAGTATGGAGATATGCCCAATTATGACCACTTCATTAAGAAACAAGTTATGGCAGTTATCAAGGGAGATTTTGATGAGTTTGCATTATTAAAGAAGGTTAGGAGAGTGATTGATTGGGAATATCATCGTTATACTAAGAAAAAACAGAAAGAAGGTGAAGGGTATGGAGAAGAAATATAAGAATAAATTAGATAAGATAGTGAAGGAGATAGAGGAGTTAATGGATAGTGTTGATGATTTAGATAGTAAGGCAGAAGTCATAAATACAATAAGGGATAAGTTGCATAGACTCTCACCATTTTCAGTTAATCCAGTTGATTTTGTCAGATGGATAAGATATGAGAAAGTTAAACCAAACGATTATAATCCTAATATTGTTGCCAATACTGAAATGGAATTGCTATATAAAAGTGTATATGAAGATGGATATACACAACCAGTTGTTGCATTTTATGATGATGATAAAGATGAATATACAATAGTTGATGGGTTCCATAGATATTCTTTAATGAGGTTGTACAAGGATATATACAATAGGAACAAAGGATTCCTACCTGTAGTAGTTATAGAGAAGGATATAAATGAGAGGATGGCATCAACAATAAGACATAACAGAGCAAGAGGTAAACACCAAGTTGTGTCAATGGCAAAGATAGTGTTTGATATGTTGAAAAATGGTTGGAGTGATGAGGAGATATGTAATAGGTTAGGTATGGAGCCAGAGGAGTTAATAAGATTGAAACATATATCAGGATTTAGCAAATTATTCGAGAAAGTTCCATATAACAAAGCATGGAAAACAACAAATATGGTTAAGTTGGAGAAGGAGTGGAAGGAGAAACATAAGAATGAGAAAGGATTTGAATATGAGTGATAGTTATGTATATTTGTACTGATGAGCATGTTATACAGAGGTTAAACAATTTTATAAGGAAGTATGAGGTTTTAGGTAAATGGAGATGGGCGAAAACATATGCCAAAAAAGCACCACATTGGTATTTATTAAAAAAAGATGTTGATGACAAAGACCTAGACACTTTTATACTTTTTGTGAAGTTCATTAAGGTATGCGGTTATACTAAGAAGTTTAATAATTGGACTTACAAGTATGTTAAGTTTGGAAAATACAAATATTGGGTTATGGATGATTTTGTTTACCAAGTTGATTTAATTAACAGGGATATACCAAACAAAACAAGTTTAGATTTTTACATGGATTATAATAAAAGAGGTGATAAATGATGGGAAAGAAGGCAAACAAGAAGGATATGGAGATAAAGATGGTAGATGTTGAGAAGATAAAGCCATATGAGAGGAATCCAAGAGTACATAAAGAGGCAATAAAATTGTTGAAAGAATCTATACAGAAATATGGCTATAATGTACCTATTTTAGTTGATAAGAATTATGTGATAATAACCGGTCATGCAAGATACAAAGCATTAAAGGAGTTAGGATATAAGAAGATACCAGTTATTGTGAAGGATATGGATGAGAAAACAGCAAGGGCATATAGAATAGCAGACAATAAGATCTCTGAATATTCAACATGGGATTATGATCTATTGAGAGAAGAGTTAACAATATTAGATGAGGTTGTTGTTGGATTCGATAGCAAGGAATTGGAGAAGATATTAGATATAATAAAAGAGGATACTTCCATAACACAGAAAGATATAGAGAAGGAGAAAAAAGAAATAGAGGAGAAGTTTGAGAAAGCAGTTGAGAAGAAGATGAAGAAATTAGTCACAATAACATGCCCACATTGTTTGAAGGAATTTGAGATTTCATTAGACGATTTAATTAAAGAGTATGGATTATAAATGGTGTGAGATATGCCACCATTAAAAACAATGGAGAGAAGGTTAGAGATAAAGAAATTAATAGAAGAGATAGGATTATTCAATATAAACAGAACAGCATTAGCAGAGAAATATGGAGTTAGATATGAGACAATAAATAGGGATATAAAATGGATCCTAAAAGCAGCGTCAACCAAGGAAGTCAAAGAGGTTGGCGTTGCTTTACATTTTGCATTTGCCAAAAGCTTAAAAGAAGCACAGAAGATATTGTTTTATTCCTCAAACGCGAAGGAGAAGTTAGATGCCATCAAAGCAATAGTTGATATTGGTAAAGAATATGGAAAGGTATTAAGTGCATTTAGGTTGAAAGATGATGATATTGAGGAACAAACAAATATCACAAAGATACATACAGACAATATAGAGATGATAAAGAATTTATATAAAGAATGGTTATCTAATAAGAAGATACAAACAGCAAGTATATAATTGGTGATAATAGTGGATTTTTTTGTGAAGATGATTGTGAAAACATTGTTACCAGAAGTTGAATTAACAAACACACAATTAAATATATTAGAGGATGTTTTAGCCCATACTAAAAGGTTACTGATATTAGCACCACCGAAATGGGGAAAATCTTATATATCTGCAATATCGGGATTACTATTTGCTATATTGAATGATAATGTTGAAGTTGTGATAATGTCAAACAATAGTAAACAATCTAAGATGGTTATGGGATATATAAAGAACTTAATAGAGAGAAGCCCATTAATAAGCCAACAATATATAAAGGAACATTTTAGTGTACCAAGACCGGAATTTTCTGACGATAAAATTGTTTTTAAAAATAATAGCAAGATAATAGCAGCACATATACATGATAAGTTATGGAAGAATGTATTATATAATGCAGACTTATTGATAGTTGATGAGAGTGTGATTATAGACGATTACAAATACCGGAATTATGTTATGAGAACCGTTAAGAAAGATGGCATCATATTAGAGAACGGAACACCAATAATGAAGAACCACTTTTTCAATACTTATAATGATGAGGATTACAAAGTATATGAGATAGATTATAAATTGGCAGTACAAGAAGGCAGACTATCATTAAAAGATGTGGAGAAAATGAAGAGTTTATTGAGCAATACAGAATTTGTTAAGATGTATGAAGTTAAGTTTGTTGATGATGAAGATGCATTATATTCTCACGAAAGCATTAAAAAGGCATATAAAGATTACAATAACTTCAAAGTACCTTATAAAGAGAGTGTAAAGATGGTGATAGGGGTTGATGTTGCGAGGTTTGGTGATGATTCTACCGTGATAACAGTATTGGCATATTCACCACATAAGGATAAATATTATATCAGGCGTATAAAACAATTAACGAAGAAGGAATTATCATCGGTAGTGAGTAATGTGAGTTATATCTATACAAATTATAGCAAGGAGAATATGTATAAGATAGTTGTTGATGCAAATGGCGTTGGAGCAGGAGTTGTGGATATGTTAAGGGAGAGAGGGTATGATAATGTAGAGGAGTTTTATGCCATGGCTAAACCTTTTAATAAGGAGAAGTATGAGAACATAAAAACAGAGATGGCATTTATATTAAAGAAGTTGTTAGATGATGGTAAGATATTAATACCTAAGGATTCTGCATTAATTGATGATTTGATAAACATAAGATATGACTATAATAAATATGGACAATATAGGGTGATAGATAGAGAGGATAAATCACCTGATTATTTTGATAGTTTGTTAATAGCATTGTATGGGTTCAAAAATTTATTAAATCTTAATGAAAATGATATATCATAGGTGATGTGTGATGGAAGAAGTGTGGATATATATAGATAGTAGTGAGGGTGTTGGTAAAGAGGAACTATCTTCTTTTGATAACGCATTGTTGAAGGCGGGAGTAGGTAATGTGAATTTGGTTAAGTTGAGTAGTGTTATACCTGAGACAGCCAAATTTATAGACAAACTACCTACCTTAGAAATAGGAGAGGTAATACCAGCAGTATATTCTCATATAACTATAAAAGAAGGAGTAGCAAGTTGTGGAATTGGATATGCAACAATAAAAGGGAGAAGAGGGGGGTTATTTTATGAATACCATGACAAAGTTGAGGAGAAAGTTGTTAGAGAGAAATTAGAGAATATGCTTAAAGAAGCATTTGAGATGAGAGGATGGGAGATAGATGAAATGAAGATAATAACAAAAGAAGTTAGGGCAAATGATGGGTTATACCATACGGCATTAACCATAGCGGCATACATAACAAGACCTTAACTTATTTTTCTTTTAAATTTACTTACAGGTTTAAATCTTAGATAAGGCATTACACTTCTAATGTCTGATGCTCCTTTCCATGCAGCAACTTCATGTACATCTCCACCATTATACATTATAAAGGATAACCTATAATGACGGAAGGCATAAGGACTTATATTTATACCTAACACTTCATAGATGGTTTTAAATATAGTGTTGTTGAGTATAGATACATGATTCCAACGTGGAAATATCTTCCAAGGACGAGATTTTATGAATTCCCATGTTTCTTTTAAGAAAGGTGTTTCATTTATATTTAAATCTATTATACGTGTCTTACCACCTTTCTTAGTAGGTAAGAACACACGAAGGGTGTTATCATTTAATTGTTGGAAGTTTGATTGTTTTAATTCAAGTAATTCTGCTGGTCTTAATCCATAGATATAAAGTAAGGCAAAAGCAGCTTTTTGTTCAGCATTAGGGAGTATGTTATACATTCTTCTGATTATCTTTAATCTTTTTTCCGGTGACATTAAAAGTAGTTTTATTATAAAATCATCTAAATTGTAAGAGTATCGGGGCATATAATAGTATTTATCAGTAGAATTTAAATAGTTATTCAAAAAATAGCTTTTTTTTGAATATTGCACTATTTTCACTATTATGTAGTATAATGTATATATAATAAATATTATATATATATTTTGGAAATATGTAGAATCTTTTTAAAGTATGACGTTAATGAAAGTTTTATGCAAGGTAGCAGTGATTATGTTCGTGTTTATATGCAATATGATCCAAGGAAAGGAGATAAAGCGTTGATAAAACTATTTGAGAAAGAGATATATGATAATAGAAGAGGGTTTGTTATTTCTATAACAGGGAATAATAGAAGGTTGGTTGGAGTTGGTAAATCCTATACGGGGTTAAAGATAGGAGAACAAATGGATAAGTATCTTTTAGAAGATATAGATAAGAAGGTTGTGTGGACACCTAAGGCATTCATAGAAGCAATAAACTATTGGGATAATAGAAGACAAAGGCATACAGGAGAGACATTGCCGGGGCAAGTTGTGATATTAGACGAGGCAGAATTATTGATAAACAACAGAACATTCTATTCATTCATTAACCGAGCAATACTTTATATCTTATCAACATTTAGATACAAGAGAGGAATGGCAATGGTTATCACACCACACATAAGTTTTGTTGATGTAGGAGTTAGGAAGTTAATGGAGTATGTTCTATTCAACAACAAAGTATTGGAGAATAGTATGCAGACGGTATATACTAATCCAAGAATACTGATAAAAGATTATTATACTGGTAACATATACTATAAAGCACCAAGGATATACAATGTAGCAACAGGAACAATTGAGAAGTTATCATCAGTAAAAGTTGGTTTGCCTTCAGAAGATTTGGCAAGAGCATATGAAGAGAGAGCAAGGAAGTTTAAGGATAAATTAGGTAAAGATTTATTAAAGGAGATAGAAAAGTTTGAAGAATCAGAATTTGGTTCTGAGGAAGATAAGAAGAATCAATTGGATGAGTTAGCAAAGAAAGTTTTAGATACACCCGAATTAAGAGACAGGTTAATGAATAACGGTAGAGTGTATTTAGATGATTTAAGAGATGAGTTTGGACTAACATATTCTCAAGCAAGAAGGTTAAAAAGAATAATAGAGAAGATGTGGAAGGGGGGTTGATATGAGCGAAGGAGACGTAGTAAAGGTTGCATCAGTGATAAAGGATTTGGATATAAATGATATAATAAAATTCACAATACTTAAAATAATAGATAGATATGGTACAAGAGATTTTGTTGTATATGTATCAGCATTAGAGAGTTTAATGATGGATGAATTGGATCAAGATTATTTCAATAAGATAGAAGAAGAAAGTAGAAGATTAGAAGAAGAAATAGGAACAAAAGATATGGAGATGTATAGTACTGCAATATCAGAATTCAAATTTATAGAATTATTAAAAAGAATAAAGAGAAGTATACCAAGAATGACGATAGGCGAGTTGTAAGGGTGATTAAATGGAAACAGAAGGACGTGTTGAGGAAGAGAGTTATAATCCACCAGAAGAGAAGGAAGTAAGATGGATGTTTGATTACAGATTATTAGTATATGAGTTAAAAGCAAAACTTAAAGGTGGGTATGTAGAAGAGGATAAGAAAACAGGTGCAATAAAGATAAAAGTTCCAAAAGGTGCAAAGCCATTAATGAATGAGGAAGGGATAGAGCAAACAATAGCATTAATATCAGCATTTATAGATGGTAGGATCTATGGATTATCTATTTACGATGAAGATAGAGTGATGATAATATGCAGGTATCTTATGAGGAAGTTGAGTGACTTCTATTATGTCAATATGGAGAAGTTTGATTTAACACCTGATAAAGCAACAATAGTCATAAGCATAATACTTAACCTATTTGAAAGTAACCTTAGGAAATCATTAGCAGGAATGGGAATGAGAGTTATAGGAAGTTCAGAGAGGGTAATAGTAAAGGAAGGAGATGATAAGGAGAAGAGGTCAATACTTCCATTTAAGAGGTGAGAAAATGTTTGAGGCTACAAAGTATCCTATAAAAGTGTTTGTGTTTAGGAAATATGGAAATGGGATTGCAATATATGATGGTAGAGGTAGGGTGTTAAGGGAGAAGAGAAGGAACATAGAAAATAATGGAGAAGTAGCATATAAGTTTTTTGATTTCTTCATTAAGGTTGGCAGGAAAAAATACAATTATAAAATACCATTACAAGATATTAGCAAGTTCTACAATATAAATGATGTTGCAACGATATACTTATATCAAATGTCAAATGAATTGTTTTATCCTATATTATCAGATGATACAAATTTAATCATGAAGGTTCCTAAATACGACGATGATGGGAATTTAATTGGTTATGATGATGTGCCAATATTCAGAGGAGACATAGAATTAGATAATGGAGAGATAGTACCAATTCCACATATGATAGCACAAAAAACATATGATAAGGATAGTTGGTTAGTTCAACAATACCACGATAGTTATGAGATGTACAGAAGTAAAATGGATTTCTGGTCAAAATATGGCGTACAGATATTAGCATTAGTGGCAATATTGATGACGTCAGTAATATTCGTATATGGTAGTATGAAAATATCAGAGATGCATAATAAGTTTGCAGACACATTTAAAAATACAATGGACATGCAAAAGAAACTTACATACCAAACAATAAATGAATTAAGAAACGTGTCATATACTATCACGCAATCAATGAAACAACAATCAAATCAAAATGTGTATGTTGCACAAATGATAAAAGAAAGTACTGATAATATGCAGGATACAGCGAATAAATTAGATGTAGCGGTTAATAGGCTATATAATGTGGTCAATAACATAAACACAACAAGATAATTTTTCATTTTTACATATTTTTAAAATATGGACGAAAACTAATTAATCATGGTTAAAGTTAGAGTACAATTGGGAAGGCCGTTCTCAGTAAGAGCAGATGGAACAGTTGTTTATTTAGATGAACCTAAGAAAAAGTCTAAATCTTCATCTTCTAATAAAAGGAAATCAAGTTCGAGAAGAAGTTCAAACTCTTCAGTTGATAAGGGAACATTAGTCAATTATGTTAAAAATTTATCAGTTTATACACGTGAAGAAAGGGAGAAATGGATAGAGAAGATAAAAAGAGGTGATACAGAAGCAATAAGCAAGGCAAGAAAATTGTATGAGAAAGGAAGGAGAGCAAGAAAGGAGTATGAAGAAAAGGCCAAGGAATTAGTTAAAAAGAAGGGTGGGGGTAGAATACATTATGTTGGAGGAAGGTTTGTTGACGAAGAAGGGAAAACTTATTATTATGATGAGAAGGAAGGTAGATTTAAAGAAACAGAACCAACAAGTACTGCACAATATCTAAGGAATATAAGCACGTTCAGTTCATCTTCAACAGATTTCGAAGGACAAAAAGAAGCATTAAGGAAAGAGAGAGAGTATAGAATGTTTTTAAAGAAGGCTTATGAAAGAAGAATAAAGGAGAATCTTAAAGATTTAGATGAAAAAATAGGAGCACTTAAAAAAGATGATAGATTATATTTAATAGTAGAAGGTAGAAAATTATATGGTAACGAAGCAATTTCTTATTTAGAATCTGAGAAGGAGAGATTACTAAAAGCAAAAAGTGAAGTTGAGGCAATAGACACAAAGGATATAGATGAAGGTCTAAAAAAAGTAGAAGAGAATAAGATTAGATATAACCAATATCTAGATACTTATGCAGCATATCATAAGCCAAAATTATACATATATGGAGTATCAAAATACGAGCCACAAATTGGTTATGATATTCAAAAAGAATGGGAATCAGCACAGGAAGTTGCCAAAAGCATATACGAAACATCATATAAGACAAAGATTAAGGCACATGGAGCAGCATTATTTGAAGATATTAATATGTTTAGAGGAGGGAGTTTAAGGTATATAGGTAGTGCAGTAGGATGGGGAGCAATTAAAACAGCAGAGATATTCTTACCTGAAAAGTACGATGTTTTATTAGAGAAGAAAGCAAAAGAATGGTTGCCAACACCAAGCGATATAGCAAAAGAGAGATTGGCAAAAAGATTGTACATTTTGAATACAGGAGGTATAGAAGCATATGAAACATATAAAAAGAAACAAGTTGCAGGAACATTATCAACAGTTGCATTAACAGAGATAGCAGGATATGGTAGTGTGGCATTATCTAATGTTAGGTGGGTTCCATTACTTAGGCCAGGAACAAAAGCGGCAGAGTTGGCAGTTACAGCAGTTAGAACAGCACCAAAAGGAATAGGTATTGGAATGGGCATCACTTATGCAGGAATGACAGGATATGATGTTTATGAAGGTATTAAAGAGAAAGACTTATCAAAAGCAATAGGAGATATAGCAGCAATACCAATGTTCTACTTTTTAGGTAAAGCAGGAGCAGGAATATATCAAAAAACATTTGAAGGATACATGACTTCGATAAAGACACCTAAGACACGTGTTGAGGGAAGAGGTAGGATAATAACAAGACCGAAAGAGATAAGCAAAGCAATCAAAGGAGAAGGTACAATGTTGATTAAAGGAGAGAAGAATATACTATTAGAACAGAAACCAACAATAGGTAGGTATAAGGTTATGTATGAGAAACCAGAATCAGCAATTGTTAATGTTAATACACCTGATTATAAGATGAAGTTCAGCACTTCTTTTGACAAGTTAAAAGTATATAGTAAAGTTGTTAAGGGCAACAGAAGAATGGTTGAGTATATCACAGGAGATAAATATCATTATAGAATAGTTGATATTGGCAAGAACAGAATCCTATTTGAAGGAGAAGGTAAATTGAGAGGATTGCCAATAACCAAAGAACCAGCAAAAGCAGAAGAGGTTAGAGTTTTTAGGAGAGAGAAATTACCAATAGTTATAGAGAAGGAAATGCAATCAGTTAATGAAGGATTGGCGAGAATGAAACAACTAAATGTTCACCAAGTCAAAAAAATATCATATGCAACAGAAGGGAATATAAGAGATATAGTTGAGATAGGAGACGCAGTATGGAAGCAAGGGAAATTAGTTAGAACAACACGTTTAAAGGAGATAAGAGGTATGGATGTTGTTGAAAAGTATGCAATACCTGATAAGGAGTTTAAAGTTGTGATAGAAGGCAAGAAACCATTATTTGGAAGAAAGTTAAAAGGTGGATTATCATTAACAGGAACAAAGATTAAAGCAGAAGCAATACAAGAAGATATGGCAAAGATATTAAAACCAGAGGCAGGTTTAAAGGTTAAACTTCCTGAGGTTAAATTCGATATTAGTAAGGTATCTTATGATTTTAGAGGGCTTAAAGTTCCAATAGGTAAACCAACAATCAAAGGATTCGGAATAATGCCTATTAAAGTAGGAAAGGGAGAGATGATAACAATACCTTCCACTGGTATAAAAGACGTAATAAAGATGCCTACCAAACCAATACAAGAACCACAGATGCCAAAATTGGAGAGTATACAGACTTATCAGCTTAAACAACCACCAATAGAACAACCTATGACGAGAGTAGTTAGTGAACCAATTCCACAAGAGGTAAGTGTACCGAAGATAGAGATAACAGCACCAAAAGTAGAGATTACACCACCGCTTATAACAACAGCATTACCTCCAAGAATAAAAGATATTGGCGGTTTTAGTTTGCCTAGCAAACCTAAACCAAAATATGGTAGAGGAAGATTTAAATATAGTTATGCACCTTCATTAGTTGCAATAGAGTTCGGAATAAAAGCACCAAGAGTTAGCAAAGAAGTATTCTCTGGTTTGGAGATAAGACCAATAATTTCACCAACAAGAAGAACAAAGAGAGGAAGAAGGAAGAGAAGAAGGTGATGGTAGTGAGTATGCAAGATTTGATTATGGTTCCAGTATATGTTTTGGTTGGAGTGTTCATTTTTGGAGTATCATTTTACCTATACAGCACATTTGCAGATGTGTGGGTTAATGATGTTGACAACTCAACAATAACAATGAGTATGTATAGTGGGACAACAGGGTTGTATGATTATTTTGCAAAATTATTGGTGACATTAGTGTTCCTTTTAGCCATGTCATCATTGGTTGCAGCAGTATTAATACCGGTGCATCCAATATTCCTGATAGGAGCAGTTGTATCACTTTTATTGTTTGACTTTTTAGCAATAATATTTTCAGATGTGATTTATATATTTATAACAGATGAGATATTTGCATCAATATTTAATTCATATCCTTTATTGCTTTCATTGGTTAAATACTTACCATTAGTTGTTAATTTAATAGGAGTTGCATTAATAATAATAATGTATTTAAGAAGGTGAGATAATGGGTAAGAAAAGATTAGATAAGTTAGGAAAGGTTATGTCGAAGGTTAGTAAAGGTAAGAAGTTAAACAAGAAAGAGAGAGATATGTTGGCTGGAGCAATAGATGGGGCAAAGAAAGCAAAAAGCGAAGGCAAGTACAAGACAAGAAAGAAGATGATAACCAAAAAAAGGAAAAAGAGGTGAGAATATGAGTAAGAGCAAAAGCAAGAAGGCATCTAAGAGTAGTTTTAAGTGGGCAGCAGGTAAGGAAGAAATAACCTTTCTACCACACATTCCTTATGAGGATCTATATGAATTGAAGAAAGCATTGGAAATGAAGTATGATATAAAGGTTGAAATTAAGCCAGGATATGTCAAAGGATATGACGAGGTTCCTGGGATATTGTACCTGCCAAAAGGATTTAAAAGGAAGGTTATTAGTTTCATAAGAATAAACTTCCCAGACTTATATTATGCACGTTTAGAACCTTGACTATTGAATAGAAGGTGATATCAATATGAAGAGTGTAAATAAAAAAGATATAATAGATATTGCAACAATAGATATGAGTGTTGTTTTGAATGAGAAGGAAATTAATGATAAGGAGATAAAGAAGAAGTTGAAAGAATATATGAAAGTAATGAAGAATTTTGTAAGGTGAATAACATGGGAAACGTATATTTAGGTGTAAATGTTAGTGACATAGGAAAAAAAGGATTAAGCAACAAGAAAGAATTTGAAGAAATTATAAAGGCTATATTGAGTGATTATAATAAAGGCAAAATAACAAAGAAGATAGCAAAAGGTAGACTATTATTGCTTTATCATCTAACTTATAAGAAAAATAATAGTAATTTAAGAATATCAAGAAAAACAGCTAGTGAGATAAGGAAGATAATAAGAAGCATGATGAAGGTGTTGTAATCATGGGCATGAACAATAGGATATTAATAAGTATGATCCTATTAACAGTATTTATGAGTATGAGTAGCGTATATGCCTTATCAGGTTGGAGTTATTATAGAGATATTACTATCGACAATACAGGAAACAGCAACGTACTAACAGATTACCAAGTTCTAGTAACGGTTGATACAGCAACAATAATTAGTGAAGGAAAGATGAATAGTGATTGTTCCGATATTAGATTTACTGAAAGCGATGGAGTTACTGAGCTAAGTTATTGGATAGAAGATGGAAGTTGTAATAGTGCCAATACAAGAATTTGGGTTAAAGTTCCTTCTATTCCTGCGTCAAGCACATACACAATACAGATGTGGTATGGTAACTCACTAGCAACAAGTGAAAGTAATGCAACAGCAGTTTTTATATTTTATGAAGATTTTAGTAGTGATTTAAGCAAGTGGAGTAGTGTAGACCCTAATTGTGTTATTAACTCTACAAGTTTAAATTTAACATGTATAACAGACGCAGCTTCAGGTGGTTGGTTTTCGTCAGATACTAATACATTAACAACTTTTAATACATTTTGTGTAGATTTTGATTGGACTAAAGGAGTAGGTGCATCAGGAGGAATAATACACGTAATGGTTGACGCTAGTAATGAGTATAGAATGCATATGACAACAGGAAATGGAGATGGACCATATATTATTAAAAAGGTTGCGGGTACTGATACAACATTATTAAGTGATACTACATTAAGAAGTGTAGGAACATACCATACAACTTTTTGCTATAATGGAAGTACTATTACTGCAAACATTTACGGAAATATCTATAGCGTAGATGACAGTTCATTATTAGGGTTTACTTATTTAGAAATTTCACATATAGACGGATCGGCTTCAGGTACTGCGGAGACAAATTGGGACAATATAATATTAAGACAATATGTTACACCTGAACCAATAACAAGTGTCGGAGTTGAGCAAACAGATAACCCACAAACAATAACCGTAACAGGAGTGGAAAATAAAACGTATTACACTTCATACTTTAATATCACATACTACGCAATAGATGATAAAGATAGCAATTTCACATTAAAAGCATGGTTTGATGATGTTTTGATTTACAATAATGAAACATATTTAAACGCAACAATTTTACAATATAATACTAATTTATTAGAAGAAGGACAGCATAACTTTACAGTTTATGCAATAGATAGTTCTTACAACAGAAATTATGAGGAAATATTATTTACTGTTGATGATTATGTATTAATAAATTACAGTTTCACACCTTATCAATATGAAGATGAAGTATATAATTATAAATTGGAATTATTGATTAACGAATATTTGTTTAATAAATCCAATATGTATTTCATCCATAATGGTAGTGTTGTTAGTTATGAGTACAGCGATTCAAAAATAATAATACCTTTAACTACCTTACCTTACACTTATTACTTTAATACATCTATGGATGAGTTAGAAGTTAATATAGTTGATAGTTGTATACCAAATACCATTTGTTATGGCGGTGTTGATGTAATATTATATTTGAATGGTAATGTAGTATATAGCAATACAGTATATGATGGATGGGTTATAAAAGAGAAATACGATACTATTGAATTTAAATCTAAAGGTATTAACGTTGTTAGTGCAACATTTATAGCAAAAAAGTATGATGGTGGTTTCATTGCAAATGTAACAAATCCATTAATCATCACAAACGCAACAAACATAAACTTTGAATGGTTGTATGATAAAGGAGTTAATGAAACAGTATTTAGCAACACTACAACATTAATGTATGGGTATTATTTAGAAGGAGTAAGTTTTGATAGTAAAATATTAGAGGGTAATGTAAAGAACATAACTTACACTATGTTTTGTATAAATGATTGTAATAAGCATCTATGGACAATTAAAACATATATAACAAATGTAACAGGACAAAATACACAGAGAACAATAGAAGTAAATAATTCATTAAAAGTATCATATGATGTTGATATGATAAATATAACTGATGCAAGCATAGAAACAGATGGAGATAAGTATCAGGATAGAGAGATAACAGGAGAATTAATTATATCTGGCTCAGTTAGACCATTAGGAAGTAGTATAACAACAAGAGTATATGGACTATACCTTAGGTTATGTGAAGGAGTCACATATCCTAATAAGTTCATATACGAGGTTAGAGATGAGGAGAATAATACAGTAATAAATGATTTCATTATAGATGCCATATATGATGTAAGTACAGAAAAAGCTAGTAGACATTATACTTTTAGGTTTAACAACACAACAAAAGAATTATGTTTAGTTAGTTCTGAAAACTTACCATTTAATATATACGGTGATCATTATTATGATGATTTAGATCCTGACAATTATGTGAAAAGAAGGTATATACTTAACATATCAGGAGATAATGTTTTAGGTGTTAACAATATAGTGCTATACTTATTGAGGTATTTAGTTAGTTATGTAGGTATTGTTAGGGTGGTTGATGAAATAGGTAATCCATTACAAGGATACTTAGTTAAAGTAATGAGGTATTATCCAACAGAAGATAAATACATATCTATATATGTAGGTTATACTGATTTTGAAGGTAAAATATCTACATTTATAGAGCCATATACAGCAACATATAGGATAATAGTAGAACATAATAACAAAGTTGTTGCAGATACTGATGGATTTATAATAGGTTGTGGAATAGATAGCACATGCCCACCATTCACGGTTAACATAAAAGTATCTCAAGATATACAATACGAGTATTTACAAAGGAAGAACATCTTATATGATTGCAGTTATAGTGATACAAAAGTATCATGCACAATATCCGACATAACAGGTTTAATGAAGAGTGCAAAGTTAATAGTTTATGAGGAATTACCATTATTGAACTACACTATAGCATGTAAGAATGAAGGAACAGGCAGTAGTTTGGAATTGATATGCAATGATTTAAATTTATCAAGTTCATCTTATATATATTACTTATATGCAATTGATGGAGAAGGTAAGGAGATATTATTGGAAGAAAAAACAATAGGCAAAAAATCATATGTGTTTAATATTGGTTTGGACGGTTTATTCCTAACATTATTAATGATATTATTAGCAATAGGAGTTGGGTATTATAATCCTGCAATTAGTGTCACATTGGTTTTAGGAACATTAATATTTTCAATGGTGATGGGATTCTTAATGGTAACAATATCATCAATAATAGCCATGGTAGTATTAGGAGTATATATATTATGGAGGATGAGATAATGAACTTAAAAGATTACGTTGTATTAATGTTAGTATTTTCATTAGTAATGACATCATTAGGAATGTTTTTTAGTGATATTAGTGAGTCTTATGGAGTACAAATAGAGAATTATGCAGTAACTTCTTATGTTTCAGAAATAAAAAATATGGCATATGATATGGCCGAATCAATAAAAAGTGCAAGGATCAGTGATATAGAGTTATTGAATATGCCTGTAGTGACATTAGTTACATTTTATGAGACTTCAAAATTAATATTCACGACTTTAATGGGTATGTATGAGATATTTGTATCAGAAATATCAGGAATATTGAGGATTCCAGAAGAACTAACAAGCATAATAATAGCAATAATTATAGTTAATGTAGTGTTCGCAATGATAAAATTATTCTTAAATAGAGAGGTGTGAGTATGGTTGAATTATTGTATGATATAACAAAAATAGATGGAATAATAGGATTTATAAAGTATATAGATAGTTTGACATTGTTTGGCGAATCATTAGTAGTTATATTAACAATAATTACATTCTCAATATTTAGAAGTAGATATGATTTTTCACAATCGGCAATGGCATCATTATTTATCATGAGTGTTGTATCTGTGATATTATACGCAATAGGGATAATAAACTGGTATTTTGTAGGAATGTATAGTATCTTACTTGCGATTAGTGTGGCATTAGCATATAAGCAGTAATGAATTGTTAGCAAAACTTTAAAAATGGTTAAATACTCCTCATATATGAGGTGATAAAATGAGACTAAGCAGAAAGATGAGACGAGGAAACATGGCACTATTAGTGTCTATAGGTCTTGGGTTGCTGGTATTCGGTGTTGCAACATTCTTAGGACCATTTATTATAACTACTTTGTCTGATACAACTAACAACACTGTGATACAGGAATTGATGACAAACATTATAGGACTATACTCTTTGATTGTGTCCATGGCAAAAGTGATAATTGTAGTTGCAGTTGGTGGAGCAGCTCTATATGCAATATATAGATATATAGGAAGAGGTAATGTGGCAGGAGTCTAAGCCATACGGCTTGCCCCTTACATTGCTTTTTTCTTTTTTAAATTTACATGATTATCTTAATGATAGGTGATGATTGTGATGGAGTTTATATTGCCTTTGGTTATGTTGATATTGCTTTATGCCATGTTGTATTATGAGAGTGAAGGTGAATGGTTGAAATATCTATTTCTAACATTAGTAATATCACACATCATAGTAATGTTATTATCAGTATCATACCTACCTGCAATACAACAGCAGAAATTGATAACAGTTATCAACAACACAACAACAATAGAATTGGTTGAGTATACAGGTAGCGGTGTTAATGACGTAGTTAATGTATATTCAAAATTAGCATATGTATTAGCAATGGTATTCTTTATGTTGACAGCAATATTTATCTTAAAGGTTATTAAACAATACCTTATGGTTATGTTAAAAGGAAGATGGAGAAGAGACGAAGCAAAACTACTTAATGAAGATATTTAATGATTATGGGTAGTAAGAATATAAGAGTAGATGATGAATTCGAAAAAATTTTAAAAGAAGGGTATGAGAAAACACGGAACTATTTAAAAAAACATTATGATATAGATGTTTCATTTGTAGAATATACTAGAATGTTGTCAAAGGTCATGTTTGTGTCACCTTATTTAATTATAAGGATATATGATGGTAATAGGAAGAAAAAGAAAAGTATATTCGATTTTGAATGGTGATAGATGTGTTGGTTGATGTTGTTTTTATTGAAGGTGGTAATGTTAGAAAGATAAGAGGAGACGTGGAATATATAGATAAGGATTTTGATTTCATTAGATTAAAAACATTAAATAATGAGTATTTCATAAATAAGAGGAATATTATAAAAATAATAAAGAAGATAGGTGATAAGTATGAAGAGGGATAAGATATATATCATAGAAACAACAAATATGATGCCAATTCTGGCATTGATAGAAGAGTTAAATAGCAGAGGCATAAAGGCAAGTATAGCAAGAGAAGTGGATAAGATAATATTAAAGGTTCCAAAGAATATGAAGAAGAGAGTTATAGATATAATAAAAATAGACTTCCCAGAAGTAGGTGCATATATAAAAGAGTGATAGTGTGCCGATGCCTTTAAGGTATAGATGTATATACTTAACTAAACATACTTATATAAAAATAAAACAACATCACAACACCTATTCTATTTTATTTGATGATGATATAGAAATCATAATTCCAAAACCACTTCTAAAGCGTTTAAACTTTATAATAAATGATACGCTTAATAAAGTATAAAATATATAACGAATTATTTAAATAAATATTTAAATAATTTAATATAATAACCTTTATTGAGAGGTGAGGAGATGGGAAGACCAGGTAGGCCAAAAGTTTATACTGAGAAGAGGGTTCCAATTAATTTATACCTTCCAGAAGTTGTGGTTAATAAATTGGACGAGATTGCATATGAGAGGGATATATCACGTACAGAATTAATACATTCCTTAATAATACAGGGTGATTGGGAAGAAGCAGTCTTATTAGCCAAGAATTTCAAAGAATTAAAAGAACAAGTTAGAGAGTTGTTAAAAGTTAATAAGAGATATGAAGAATACTTCTCACAAATAATGAATAAGAATTCTTTCATAGAGATATATTCTGATATAAAAATAGATGATAATTTAATTGAATTCTTTAAAGATAGAAAAATTGAGAAGATTGTTAGGAACAGATATAATCCGGACGGTACATTAAAAGAAGATGCACCACCTTTAAAATTAATGATAGACCATATTTATGAAAGATTTGAGGAGTATATGATTGATAAGGGTAAGATGATTAAGAATAAACATGTTGTTAAGTATATGATAAAGAAAATGATTATGGAAATTGATAAAAAGATAAGCCCTAAACACCTGCCGAAATAACTATAGGAATATTAGGGTTCGAAGGCTTTTGATGACATATTGATGACATATTCGGCAGGTGGGGGAAATTTATGAAAAGTGAGGTGATAACGTGTTAAAGTATCCAAAAGTATATGATGCGATGAGTAATATCATGCAGAATTGTGGATTATTGGAAGGAAAGATAGTAGTTTCAGAGAAGTACGATGGAAGTCAATTTAGAATAGAAGTTGATAGAGAAGGAACTATTAGAGTAGGATCTAAAAAAGTTGATGAGTTAGCAATAATAGAAGGAGATGAGTTAACAATATTAAAAGAACAAAAAATGTTTTTAACAGCAATACAAAGAGTATACGAGTTAAGGGAGAATATAAGAAAGACGTTAAATAAATACTTCTTCAATAAAGAACCACTATTAACAGAAGTGTATTTATTTGCAGAATATTTAGAAAGGCAAAAACATAATGTTCTGGTATATGGTAGAGTTCCAAAAAATAATTTAGTGTTGTTTGATATTATATTAGTTAGTAATGGAATGGTAAGGAAAGTTGAGAAAGATGATGATGGAGTGTGGTATAAGCATAAAGTAGCAGATGAGATAGGTATTGAGAAGGAATGGATTATGTATGAAGGGGAATGGAAAGAAGGAATGTTAAAGGAATTCTTAAATAAAGAAAGTTCATTAGGTAAGGAGAAAGTTGAGGGTATTATAATAAAGAATTATAATAAGACATATCCAGTTGACATGCTTTCAACAAAATCTTATTTCGGATTTCATTTAGTTGGAAAGTGGGTTAGAGAGGATTTTAAGGAGAAGTTAAACAAAGAATGGAATGTAAAGAAGAAAATGGAGAGTATGCAAGGTATAATAGAAGCACTATTAACCGAAGCACGACTAAACAAAGCAATACAGCACCTAAAAGAGGAAGGAAAAATACAAAATGAGAAAAGGGATTTAGCACACCTAATACCTGAATTTATAGAAGACATTATTGATGAAGAAAGGCAGTGGATAGAGAAGCAGTTATGGAAGGTATTTGAAAGAGAATTCAGGTTAAAAGCACAAAGGTTCGTGGTTAAAAAATATTTAGAGAGGTTAGAAAAGAGCATATAATGGCGAGGCGTATGGTCAATAAGTTTGAAGATGATTGGAAAATATCAAAGCAGATGTATAAAGATTTGCCATTGTTTTTAAATTGGGAAATAAGAAGTGTGATTGTTTTTGAAGGAAATAAAACAACGGTGAGAGTCGTATTTGAAGAAAGGTGATTAGTATATGAATATAGTAAAAATATTATTTTCGGGTCATTGAGTGTTATATTTAGTGTAGAAGTTAGTATATTGAAGTCAGTAGATAATAAAGTAACAAAATACAATATTAAAAAAAGAGGTAGATAAACATGGTAAAGATAGAATTCTATGGCTGGATGTGGACAGGCACATGCGATAGATGTGGTAATGAATATGATTATGGTGAGATATGTCTATTTTATTACGAAGAGGAAGGCATATCATACTCAACATGTGATCAATGTATGACAAATAATGAGAAGAAAGTATATCAAGACCATTTAAACAGAACAAGAATATTCAACATAAAAGAAGAAGTAGAGGAAGATGTGATGAAACAGTGGAAGATAACAGCTATGCAAAGAGGAGACATAAAAACTTACAACTGGCTGAATAAGGTAGAAAAGATAAAACAAAAACAAAAATCAAACAGAGGCAAGAAGCAATCATTTCTAAAGAGGAGATAAATATGGTAAACAAAGTAGCAAAAGGAAAGAGAGCTGAGAAGGAATTCGTGGAATATCTATCAAAAGAATATTATGTATGGCGTCCAACATGGAGCAAATATGGACAAAAGGACATATTCAACATAGCAGATATAATAGCACTACCAAAAAAAGGAATATATGAAGATGAATCACCATCAACATTATTTGTACAGGTAAAGACAAATAAATCAGACTTTTACAAAGCAAGAAAACAAATCAGAGAGTTTATAAAGAACATCAACAATAAAAATAATTGGTTTGTTGTAGCACTAAAAATAAAAGGAAAGAAGTGGAGAATATGGCATATAGAGTCATCAGGTATTGAGAGTGATATAGAAAAAGAATTAATAAGATAGTAAATATAAAATTAGATAACAAGAGGTGATTTAGAATGTCAAAAGAAACAGTTAAGTCGTTTTTAGAATTAGTTTTTTATGCAATTGGATTAGGTATTGCTTTGTTTGTTGTAATAGTGTTATTTCTTGTGTTTAATGCAATATTAACAGACATAATTTTTGATGGTTATATGTGTGTTTTTGGGTGATGCGTGAATGAGTATAGCAAAAATATTATTTTGGGGAACGTTTAGCGTTATTTTAATTATGAGCGGTTATGAAATACATAATAAATGTATGAAGTACATATGTAATATGCCTACAACAATATGTAGTTTAACTCCTCTACTTTTTATATTTGGAATGATTGCTTTGTTTTTTATGTTAAATGTTGAGAGGTGATGCGTGAATGTTATTAATCTTAATAGTGTTAATGATCGCAATAATTTTGTTGGATATTGTTTTGATGTTTATTGGGATTCATATAATTGATGGAGCGTATTTGGGAAATAAGTTAATAGTTATTGAAGAAATATTACTTTCGTTAGTATTGGCATGGAGTTTACCTTCAAAAGTAAAGATAAATAAAAACGAAAAAGGTGATAAGTGAATGGACCGTTTTGTTATTCTGGTAATATGTAAAGATGGAACGTTCAGAAGTGTAAATGTAGCAGAGAAGTTAAACAAAGATATTGAGCATTATGGTATGTGGGTTGACGAATTTATAGCGTGTGGTTATAGTAAAGAAGCTAAAAATTTTGGAAGACATTACGAACAAATAATGGAAAATAAGGAAAAAAGAATAGAAGGAGTTATTGTTTTAGACAAGGGTGTAATTAGAGAGGATCCTTATTTTTTAGATAAATTTAGCGTTCCTGTTATAATTAAACATATTGAAGAAAACGAAAACGTAGAAGAAAACATAAGAAAAGCAGTTTTAGAATTAGAAGACATAATGAACGTTTTTGAATATTGCAATTAAAGGTGATGCGTGAATGAACACCAAAATAATGTTTTCATCCATGAATTTGGAGTGGAGAACTCCAAAAAAATTGTTTAAGAGACTTGAAAAAGAGTTTGGAGGGTTTGATTTAGATCCTGCAACGGATAAAGATAACCCTTTAGGTACTCCATATTATTTTACTAAAAAAGATAATGGTTTAAGGCAGAAATGGTTTGGTAAAGTTTTCTTAAATCCGCCTTACGGTAAAGAAATTGGGAAATGGATAAAAAAAGCATATGAAGAAACTAAAGTTTGTAAGAATGCCGATTTGGTTGTATGTTTAATCCCTTCAAGAACGGATACTAAATGGTGGCATGATTATGTAATGAAAGCAGATGAAATAAGATTTATTCGTAGTAGATTAAAATTTGAAGGTGCCAATAATTCTGCACCGTTTCCATCAGCGATTATAATATTTAGAAGGGTGGTAAGTGAATGAGTAATGAAAGAGTAAGCATGGATAGATTTAAGGAATTGTTAATAGAGAAAAAACATCTAGAATTTGAAAATGGTTTGTTGAAGGTGAGGTTAAAGAATATAAGAAAAGCGTTGAAAGAAATTGTAGAAATTATAGATATGTATTTAGATGATTTAGAGAGGTGATACATGATGAAATACAACAATCTTTGTATCTGGAAATATATGTCTTTGCAAAAGGAAAGTACTACCTTTAAGGATGTAGATAGAAGTAAAAATCATGAACTATTAAGGTGTAAGTATTCTTGTTATGGTTATGGTCAGTATATGGAGAAGGGTTTAATTTTAGATTGCGATTATTATAAACCATTATATCGTGTTATGGTTAAGTATAGCGAGAGGTGATTAGTAGGTGTAAGAGGGTGAGGAGAGGTGAGGAGGTGGGTTGCACAGAAATAGACCTCTCCTTGCTATATAATATAAAATTAGTAATTTTTAAATTATTTGTTCTTTTGAATTATATACCTTATTATATATTATTAAATATATAAAATGACGAACCATAAATGTATTTAAACAAGTAAATATATATATTATATAGAGAGGTGAGGAGAATGGGTGTAGAGATTAAATATAGGATTGTAGATGAAGCGGAAGATGTAAGAATAGTGGAAGTCGTAGTTGAAATTAAGTATGAAGATGGCGAAAAAGAGGAGTACATTTTCAGACGTGTTCTCGTTGAAAAAGAAGAAGAAATCTATATATTTAAATATGAAAATGACCCTTATGAAGGGGACTATTTCTCTTTTGTAGTAGAGCCTAAATATATAGATATTGAAAAAATGGCACGGAATATTTTATATGACAAAATTCTTGAACTTGCTAATAGTGATGAAATAATATATCAAAAAGCAAATGCAATTCTTAGGAAATTAGAAAAATAAGAAGGAGGTGTTAAAAATGAAGATGAGTTTAGTAAGTATAAGTAAGTTAAAGGATTTGGTAAAAATATCTTACAGGACCAAGAAGCCATTATTGATTTTAGGTCCTGTAGGAGTTGGTAAAAGTAGAAGTGTAAGGGAGGCAGCAAATGAAATTGCTACAGAAAAGAAATTGAAATATTCCGAAGATTTTGATAAAATTGATACTAATTCTTTTGTTCTTTTAGATATTCGCTCAATTCTTTATGATGTTGGAGATATTAAATTAGGTATGCCTCAAGGAGATAGAATTATAGAGGCATTCGCAGAGTTTCTTCCAAGAGAGGGGCAAGGAATTATATTCTTAGATGAGTTTAACCTTGCTCCTGAGATGATGCAGAGGCTTTATTATCAACTAATTCTTGATAGAAGGATAGGAAGTTCTTATAGATTACCTGACGGCTGGATAGTAGTAGCCGCAGGAAATAGGTCAGATGATGCTAATGTTTTTGACATTATGAACCCTCTATTTGATAGGTTTCTATTCAGAGTAGAAGTTGCTATGCCCACAGTGAAGGAATGGACAGAGTGGGCGATAAATAATGGAGTAGATAACAGAATAATAGCATTTCTTAATAACTTTAATCAATACTTAAATATTAAGAGTGAAGATGGCTATGATTTAACTACTCCTCGTAGATGGGAGCAGATATCACAAGTGATAATAGAAGAAGGAATAGAAACAATAGAATTTATGCTCCCAGATGGTATAGCAAGGGAGTTTATAGCATTTATAGAATTATCAAAGAAATTTAATGTGGAGAAGATATTTAAGAATGAGGAAAATGTTCCAGAAAAAATGGACGAACAATATTCAATTCTTCCAGCATTATCAGACTTTTGTATTAAAGATTTAAAAGGATTCAAGAAATTCTATAAAAAGAATTTTAAGGAATTAAACGATGAGGTGAAAATACTCTTGGTAAGGAATATAGTTAATAGAGTAGATAATAAAGACGAGATAATAAATGATGATGAATTATTTAACATATTTTCAAAGATAGTTAATGATTTTAGCAAATATTATAAATTAGATTAGAAGGAGGTGAGTGGAATGAATAAAAATAGAATTTTATCAGTTTTAGTAGGAATGGACGTAGATTTTAACAAAGTAGATGAAAATGAATTTGATGAAGAAGAAAAGGAATTATTTAAAGAAATAAAAGATTTCCTTCATTATAAAGATGAAGATAGGTTAGAAATAGAATGGGGAGATGGTAAATACTATTTAGAAGATAAAGAAAAAGAATTCTTAAAGAAATTAGGCATACAAGAAGTAGATGGTCCTTTCTATGATATAATTATTGAT
>JALWJP010000184.1:0-329 GCA_026997215.1 Nanobdellati archaeon | reverse complement strand
TACTATAACACCAGAGAAATACGAAGTAGATGGATTTTATGAATTATTTGAAAAGATAATGAAGGATAAGCTAGATGGAGGATATTATATTAGAGACAACATAGTAACAGAAGGAGATATTGACATTTATAAAGATGTCAACGATATACAGATAACATTTTTCTCAACAAAATTCTCTTATAAAGTTATAAATAAAGACACAAAAAAAGTGTTCTATTTAAATGAAAAAAATTACTTAGAAGAAAGATTATCAAATGAGGAAATTAAAAACAAATTCATTTCATTATTAGAAAAGGAAATAAGAAAGCAATCAATACAAAAAACTAAGG
>JALWJP010000183.1 GCA_026997215.1 Nanobdellati archaeon | reverse complement strand
TATTATGTCCTTTATTTCTATATTTTTTCTACCTTTTATTACTTTATCCACATATTTTACACTTTCTAACATTTTAATTCTATCTTCTTGACTTACCAATACTTTACCATATTTCTCTATTTGACGATCGTCATGAGCCACAACTACATATAACTCATTACACAACTCTTTTGCTTTTTTTAATAGAAATATATGGCCTGGATGTATTATAACAAAATTACCCCCCGTAATACATCTCTTAAATTTCATTTTTTCATCCGTCTGTATCTTTTGAGATCCTCTATGATGGTAGTATCTTCTATCCTTACCTTTCTCTTTTTACCAAGATAATAACTTAACCAATCCCCTAGATGAATTAATTCAAATGTTCTTTTAATTTTATCTTTCTCTTCTAATCTTATGATTGTTGCTTCTTTTTTGAGTATTTTATTGTAAAGATATTCTTGAGATTCTTTTACAAACTCGTCTTGTGATTCTATGATTATGGGATGAATATGTTCTCTCACCTCCTTGTTTTTCCACATCATTAAAGAGTTATGATTTGCTTCAGGTAATTCTTCTATGAAGCAGAACATTTTAGCATTTTCATTTAATTGGGTTTTAATTCTATAGGCCGCTGTAAAATCAAGCGTATCTGCAAGAATATAGATGATTTTGTTTTCTATGTTTTCAGCTAATTTTTTAGCTTTATTTTTTTGCTTTTCATAATCCATATTTAATATTTTTTCTTTTATAATACGTAGTTGATCAGAATTAATCGCTCCAAGATAGTAAGCAGCATATAATGATGCGGTAAATAAATAAGCGAATGATGCGCGTGGTACTATCCCTTTCGGTATTTCTAACATAGGAACTTTTTTTTCTTCTGCTATTTTCTTTAATTTACCATTAGAAGTAATTAGTATATCTACCCCAAACTTTTCTATGTTGGCAATTACTTCTTCAGTGTTTCCTGAGTAACTTATCCCTACTTTTCCAGAATTATTCAATCCTTCTTTTAAAAATAAATTTGTATTTACCACATTTATACGAGAATTGATATTTTTAAGTACCATAGGAGCAATGGCAGAAGCTCCCATACCAAAGAACCACACTTCCTTATATTTTAATTGATCTATGTTTTTCATTGCATATTTTTTAAATCCTTCTTCAAGATCTTTACGAAAATTAAGTAATGATGTTTTTACATCCATATGCTTTTATTGATATTTTAAATTATTTAAAACTAAATCATTTCTCCTATAAGATGTGTTGATGTGGCATCTTTTATCTTTACTTTAACTATCTTTCCTTCCAATCTTTCATAAGGGTTTTTTTGAAAACTTATGACTTTATAATACTCGTTTTTACCAGATGCTTGGTATTCGTTATCGTGTAATACTAACACTTCTGTTATTTTGCCTATCCATTTTTTATTTCTTTTTAATCCTATTGTCTTCACAATATTACTTAATTCTTTAGATCTTTCTTTAACAATTTGAGAAGGCAACGGCTTTAACTTCTTAGCTTCTGTATAATCTCTTGGACCGTATTTTGATACGTGCGTCATATCTGGCTCAAGTTTGTATATGAATTTTTTAGTTTCCTCAAAGTCTTTAGGAGTTTCTGTAGGATAACCTACAATTATATCCGTGGCAATAAAACCTAATTTACCTACTATTCTATGAAAATGTCTTTTTATATTTAATACTTCATTTAAGTTAGTAGGTCTATTCATTTCTTTTAGAACTTTCTCGCTCCCACTTTGTACAGGTATGTGCAAAAATTTATATATTCTAGGATCTTCAAATAAAGGTAAAAATCTTTTATAAAATTTAACAAGAGGCATAGGATTCATCATCCCTATTCTTATTCTATAGTCTCCTTTCACTTCTTCTAGTATTTGTTGTATAAGTATTGCCAAATCATATCCTTTGTCAAAACCATATGCTGCAGTATCTGTTGATGTAAGGTAAATTTCTTTAGCTCCGTGTTTTAATCCTTCTTTTATTTCTTTTATTATATCTTCTATTTCTCTACTTATAAGTTGATTTTTAATTTTTTTAACAATACAATAAGAGCAGTTACCTCTACAACCTACGT
>JALWJP010000182.1 GCA_026997215.1 Nanobdellati archaeon | reverse complement strand
TTTACGTATTGCGGATACTAATCCTAAAAATATATTGCCCGAGAGTTACGAAATGATTGTTGAGGATACTGAGTGGCTTATCCAAGAAAATTTAAGCGAAGTTATTACTCAATCAGAACGCATGGATCTTTACTATGAAGTTGCAGAATACCTTATAAAAGATGGGTTTGCTTATGTATGTACTTGTTCTCCCGAAGAATTTAGGAATTACGTTTCTAAAGGTGTTGCATGTCCTCATCGAGATCAAAGTGTTAAAGATAATTTAGATAAATGGAAAGAAATGCTTTCAGGTAAATATGATGAAGGAGAGATAGTATTACGTATTAAAACAGATTTAGAGCATGAGAATCCTGCAGTAAGGGAGTGGGTGGCTTTTAGGATAATTAAGCAGAAGCATCCTTTAACTAAGGATAAATATGTGGTATGGCCTACTATGAATTTTAGTGTTGCAGTAGACGATCACTTAAATGGTGTTACTCATGTTATAAGAGGGAAAGATCATTTAGTTAATACGGAAAGACAACGTTATATTTACGAATACATGGGGTGGGATTTACCTGAGTTTCTTCATATGGGTAGAATAAATTTTGAAGATTTAAAGTTAAGCACTACTAAAATTAAGAAAGAGATTGAAGAAGGAAAATATGAAGGATGGGATGATGTAAGATTACCTTTTGTTAGATCCTTTAAAAAAAGAGGTTTCGATCCTAAAGCTTTTTCCATATGGGTTTTACAAACAGGCTTTAGTGCACGGGATAAGAAAACCACTTATGACGAATTTATGAAAAATTTTATTAAAATCCACCGCGTTATTATTGATAAAAAAGCAAGAAGGTTATTTTTTATAGAAAATAAATTAAAAGTGCTTATAAGAGGGCTAAAAAAAGACATCGTGGTTTCTCTTCCATATCATCCTGATGTTCCTGAATATGGCGAGCGTAAATTTGTCATATCTTCTAAAGATTCTTGGATTTATGTTGATAAAAAAGACTGGGACAGCATAAAAAAAGGCGAGATTTTTAGATTAAAGAAAACCTTAGTACTAAAAAAGATAGATGAAAGTAGGGCAGAGGTTGTAAATAAAGATGTGAAAGGAAAAGTTATACATTATTTACCTCCTTTACATTATTTAGATGCAACAATTGTTATGCCTGATGGAATTAAAGTTAAAGGTATTATAGAAAACAGAGTCTCTGATTTTCCTCCAGGGACTGTATTTCAATTGGAAAGGTATGGGTTTGTAAAGTTAGATAAAATATATATAGATGTAAAACTATATTATATCCATAAGTAGGGGTGAGTAGGATGCTTGGATTTTTAAGAAAGCATAAAAATGAAAATACTGAAAAAGAATTTCAAGCCATAAAAGATAATATTACTGAAAAACAAGTACCTGTTCCTTCTGGAGAAATTAAAGGTTCGGAGGATAAAAAAGGTGATTTAAATAGTGAGGTTCAAATTACATCTCCCTCTGTACATCCGCTACCTTCTTTAAATGATGCTTTACAACCTTCACCAGAAATTAAAGAACAAAAAAAGACTAACGCAGAAAATGAAGAAGTAAATGCTAACGCTCACGATCGGGATAAAAATGTTATTACAGAAGGAGATTCTCAAAGTACTACTCAATCTAATAAAGTGGACAGCCTTTTTAAGATGGAGGAGAATGCTCAAGAATTTGAGGTAAATTCTCTGGAGGAGACACATCACGAAGATGAAAGCATGAAGGAGGAAATAGAATTGAGTGCTAAAGTAGTACCTCCTTTATTTATAAGTGTTCAGAAATATAAAGAGATAATTAACGAACTTATGAGTCTTAAAACTTCTTTACTTACTTTGGAAAGAGTGGTGAGTGAATTAAATTTAGCTCGTGATAAGGAAGTAGGTGCATTAAAATCCAGTATAGAGGAATTAGAAAGTATTAACAAAAAAATAAAATATTTTACAGAATCTTTTAAACTAAGAGGTGAGGCTGTTGACAAAGTTTAAGGTTAAAGTTAATAAAGATACATGTATAGGTTGCGGAGTATGCGCTTCTATTGCTCCTGAGATCTTTGAGATCAAGGATATGAAATCTAATCTTGTAGGTATGGAATCTGTAACTACAGGTATTCAAGAAAAGGAGATAAGTAGTGATCTTGTTAATAAAGCCAAAGAAGCAGAGTCTGCGTGTCCTACTAAATCTATAAGTGTTGAGGAAATTAAATAGGGTGAGGTAATTGCACGAGGAGTTAGAGGTTAAACAAGTAGAAGAACTTAATGAATTTAAAGTAATAATTTTATGGTTGCTCGGAACTTTATTCGTTTTTACGGCTTCTTGGATAGCGGGCCATTTAGAGTGGGTCTATGGTACCACACCAATTAGTTTTTGGTTTTCTGCAATTTTAGCGTTCATTCTTTTTATGGCTGGAAGTTTTTTATGGATTGTAGTTGCTATTTTGGTTGTTCAAAGTAGGGTGTAAAGCATATGCAGGAATACAGGGATATTGTTGTTATAACCGGTATACCTGGCGTGGGTAAAACAAGCGTAGTTGAGCAGGCAGTTAAAAAATTGAAAAATTACAAAATTGTTAATTTTGGCGATGTAATGTTTGAGATTGCAAAAGGTGAAGGGTTAGTTAAACACAGAGATGATATGAGAAAATTAAGTCCTGAGACGCAAAAGAAAATTCAAAGGCATGCTGCTAAAAAAATAGCAGGAATGGCAGCAGATAGTAATATTATTGTGGATACTCATATTAGTATAAAAACGCCTAAAGGGTATTTACCTGGTCTGCCTTTATGGGTGCTGGAAGAGCTGGAGCCTAATAAAATAATTATAATAGATGCTTCTCCTGAAGAAATTTATGCTAGGCGTAAAAGAGATGAGACTCGTAAAAGAGATGAGGAAAAATTAGAGAGCATAAGATTTCATCAAATATACAATGTTCACTTAGCAGGAGCATATAGTATGGTCACAGGAGCTACGGTTAGTATAGTTTATAATAAAGAAGGCAAAATGATGGAAGCGGTTAAAGAATTAATTGAAATTCTCAGTAACTAAAATTATATATTAAACATTTGCTCTAAATAATATATGGTTAAAATAAGTAAGGAAGAATTGGCACGAGCGGTTTATGATTTAAATCAAAAATTAGATAACTTAGAAAAGAAGGTGGATCTTATTATTAATAAATTCAACGTCTCTTTGGATGTGTTAGAGAAACGAGTTAATGAATTAGAAAATTTAATTGCTATTCTTGATGAGGATTATTACAATATTAAAAGGGAGACTTCTCAGTTTCTCACTGCTCTAAAACCTTACTTAGGCGATCTTAAAGATGAAAGTAATTTTAGAAAAACGCTTTTACGAGAGGTTAAACTATTAAGCGAATCTTTAGAAAAAGTAAGTGAGATTTTAAGAGATCATAGTAAGCGTATTAAAAAATTAGAGAACGTACAGAACATACTTATTAAGGAAGCATGACGGGCAACCATCCTGGGGTTGCCCCTTCAGAGCCAAAATCTTTACGCCTGCCCATCCGAGCCCAACACCAACGTAACATATATTAAGGACATATACCTTTAAATATTTAACGGTGGTGATAAAATGGCACATAGGCTATTATGGAACCCTATGGAATTTATTGATGAAAGGAAAAAGAATATGTTTAAACATGACGGTTACTGGTTTGCAATTGGCAATAGTTTAATTTTTGGCGTTACCATGGCTTTTTTGACGTTAATGTATACTAATTTTATGCTAAACGCCACTATGTGGAAGAACTTAGTTGTTACTTTTTTAGTAGGGACTGCTTTATCAACAGTTGCACATTTTTTTAGTGCATACTTGCTTTACGAAATTCTACTTTTTGTTAATAAAAAATTAGATTATTTTAAATCTTTAGCTGTTATTGGTTACACGACATTTACCTTAATCGCTTCTTTGGTGTTTACAACTATTTTTTACTCAATACCTATAGCGAAGATATTTGCGCCTTTTGTAGGTATTTTACTAGTTTTAAGGAGTTACGGCATTTTCTTAAGGTTTTTAAAAGAATACGTGAATGTAGATATTGTAGAGGGGTATATTATTAGCTTAATAGTAATAGGAAGTGCAGTTGTGTGGTTTAGTGTGATGTATAGCGTCGTTGTTACTTTCATACCTTAACTTTTTTATTTTAATTTTTTGCGAAGGTGATGCTCATGCAAGAAATGATATTAAAGAAAATTCTTAAGATGCTGGAAGTAGATGAATATGCTGATGAGAAACATAAAAAATTGAAAAGAGTGGTGCTGATATCACCTGATTTTTTTCCGCGAAAAGTGAGTGAAATATCTGTGAATATAAAAGAAATAGCAGAGAAATTAGTGGAATACAATGTTGATACACATATTGTGGCATATGATCCTTTAAAACATGAATCTAATGATGAGATAAATGGAATAAAAATACATTACATTTCTACTCCTATAAATGCTTATTCTCCTTTAACATGGTCTGCAGTTTTTAGTGTAGATATTTGTAGAAAAGTAGCTGATATTTTCCATAATGAAGGGGATATTGATCTTATTCATAGTCATGATTGGTCTACTTTTCCTGCAGGTATCAATCTAAAGGCAGTTTTACACAAGCCTTTATTTATTAATATGTATTCTTTAGAAGTACAACGAAGTGGAGGTGTGGATAATTTATATACTCGAGCAGTAAAAAAATTGGAATTATCTGCTATTGATACTTCTGAAAAGGTGCATACCACTAAGCATAGCGTAAAGGATATTTTAATTCATGATTATAGAGTAGGTAGTGATAAGCTAACGTATATAAATCCATTTGAAAAAAATTGGCAAGTAAGAGTTATAGAGGATTATAAATCTGCTTATAAAGAATATGTGGAGGGAGCATATTAATGCGTGTTCTTCATTTGGCATGGGAATACCCGCCTAATAAAGTAGGTGGATTAGCAGAACATGTAGCGTCTTTAGCTAAAGCATACGGAGAGAAATATGGAGAGGTAGTTGTTCTTACTCCGGGATATGGAGATTTTAAAGAATATGAGAAAGAAGGTAATGTAGAAGTTTATAGATTTCCTGCTGAAAATATTCCTGCAGAAGATTTTCCTTCATGGGTGGCTCAACTTAATACATTGTTTGTAAATGCTGCAATACCTATAATTAAGGAGAAAGATATTCAGATTATTCATGCTCATGATTGGATAGTGTCTAATGCATCTATAATATTAAAGCATCTTTTTAGAATACCTCTTATTGCAACTATTCACGCAACAGAACATGGAAGAAGAGGAGGCATATATGATGATAGGCAGCAATTTATTCATTTTTTAGAGGAAAGGTTAGCTTATGAGGCATGGAAAGTAATTGCATGTTCTTATTATATGAGAGATGAGATATCTTATGTATTGCATGTGCCTCATGATAAAATAGAGGTTATACCTAATGGTGTCTTTGAAATTGAAGATTCTTTGGTGGTGAGTGCGGAGGAACGTAGTAAATACGCATTGCCTTACGAACATATAGTTTTTTTCATAGGAAGGCATGTGTATGAGAAAGGATTGGACGTGCTTATTAAAGCTTTTTCAGAAGCTTTAAAGGTAAGAGATGATTTAAAGTTAGTTATAGCTGGAAAGGGCTATTATACTGAAGAGGCTAAAAACTTAGTTTATTCTTTGGGTATTGCTCATAAAGTTGCATTTTTAGGGTTTATAAGTGATGAGGAAAGAAATAAATTATATGCATTATCTGATGTTGTGGTGGTGCCTTCTAGATATGAACCTTTTGGAATTGTGGCATTAGAAGGTATGAAGTATGGGAAAGTAGTAATAGCAAGTGACGTAGGAGGTTTAAGAGAAGTAGTAAAACACGAATATAATGGTCTAACCTTTTTCAACGAAAATGTAGAATCTTTAAAGAATCAAATATTGAGGGCTGTAAGTGATGAACAATTAAGAGAGCATTTAAGCAAAAATGCTTTAAACACGATTAAGAGCGAATTTAACTGGTATGCTATTGCACAAAAAACGGCAAAACTTTATTATAATGTGTTGGAGGAGTACGAGAAAATAGAATGGAAACCTAGGGAAGAAATAAAAGAAGTTAAATAAAGTATGTTAAGATTTGCTTTTTTCCATTTTCTTTTTAGATTTATTTTCCTTTAAGTTTTTGATTTCTATTTTAGCATTTTTTAAGTATTTCTGCGCTATTTCATCAACAAAGTTTTTCAAACTTTCTATGCTTTTATCTAAATATATAATTCTATTTTCTTTATCTACCTCGTATAAACCATCATTTATTTTACCTCCTATTAATGTTTGAACTAACCCATCAAATTGCTCTTTTAAATCATCTACTTTCTCTATTATTTTGAAGGTATAGCGAAGTTTTTTCCCTGCCAAAGGGTGATTGAAATCTACTCTTACTCTACCTGCACTTACTGCAATAATTTTTGCTTGATGACCTGATTCATATGTAAGTATCATTCCAGGATATGGATTTATTTTTTGCTTTTTAAATTGATCTAAGGGTAAAGTTCTTATAAGTTTAGAGTCTCTCTCACCAAAACCCTCTTTAGCATCTATGGTTATTACATATTCTTTTCCAATCTCTTTACCTATTAGAGCATCATCTAATCCGGGAATAACGTGTCTTTCTCCCACTACTACGGTGATAGGTTCGTATTTTACATCTTTATTGTATTTATTATGTTGTTTCGCAACTTCTTCTATATTAGTATCGAAGAGTTCATTCGTTTCTGCAACATAACCTGCATAATACAACTTTATTATATCTCCTTTTTGTATGGCAGCCATTTTAAGCACCTCTTTAATCATAAAAGAGCACAATATTTTTTAAATTTTAACTCGACCATTCAGATATCTATGGATAATATGTATGTTAAAGACTCAGACTATAAACCTCGAGATGATTTGGGCAAATACATTCATGAAAGGAGCATAGACGAACTTCTTCATTCTGGTATTGTGGTTGTAGATAAAGTACCTGGCCCCAGCAGCCAACAGGTTAGTACGTGGGTTAAAGATATGCTTAAAGTTGAAAAAGCAGGGCATGTGGGTACTTTAGATCCTAATGTTTCAGGCGTTTTACCTATTCTTTTAGGAAAAGCAACTAAAATAATGAAATATATGCATATGCTTCCTAAGACTTATGTTGTGTTAATGCATTTGCATGATAAAGTAAGCGAAAGAAAAATAGAGCATGTACTGAAAAGTTTTGAGGGAAAGCCTTATTATCATAAACCTCCAAGGAAAAGTGCAGTAAGTAAAAAACCGCGTAAAAGAATGGTTTATAAAATAGATCTGTTAGAAATAGATGATAAAGATGTGCTTTTTAAAGCAACTGTTGAATCTGGAACTTATATGAGAACTTTTTGTATAGATGTTGGTAAGAAATTAGGCTCGAAGGCACATATGCAAGAATTGAGGAGAATAGAAAGCGGAGGTTTTGATGAATCTTTCGCAGTAGATCTTAATGAGTTAAAAGAAAAAGCTTGGCTTTATTTTGAGAAAGGAAAGAAAGACGCTTTAGAGGGTTATATTTTACCGGTTGAAAGAGGTGTGAGGCATCTTAAAAAGGTTTATATAAAAGATGTTGCTGTTAGTGCTATATTACACGGAGCACCTTTGTATTATAAAGGCATAGTGATGATACAAAAAGATGTTAAGAAAGGAGATATCTTAGCAGGTTATAATATGAAAGGCGAGTTAGTAGGAATATTCCAATCTCAGAGTGATATAGAAGAGGTTAAGAAAAAGTTTCAAGGTGTTGCTGCTCGACCTTTAACAATTATTATGGATCGCGATTATTATCCTAAGTTATGGAAGAAAAATGGGGACGCTGGGATTTGAACCCAGGGCCGTGGGTTTCCCCACTTTTTGAATCATTGCTTTTGCTCATAGCTCCAAAGCTTGAAGCTCTGGAGCCCACGATGTTCCCGCTACACCACGTCCCCTCAACCATAAGAGAGATATTAAAATTTTAAAAGATTACTTCTTTCTTAAAGTTTAGATATTATGGAAGTTAAAGTGATGAATGAGGAGGAAGTTAAAGAACTTCTTGAAAAATTAAAAGAAATAAGAGGAAGGCATACTGAGTTAGTTAGCGTATATATTCCTGCAGGTCATAATATTAATGAAATAAAGAACATGATTGCTAAAGAAATTAGTACAGCAGAAAATATAAAATCTAAAACTACGAGAAATAATGTTATTGACGCTTTATCTAAAATAGCTAATGCTTTAAAGTATTATCGTGAAACTCCTCAAACTGGTCTTGTAATCTTCTCCGGTAATATTTCTCCACGAGAAGGGGAACAAGATATTAAAATATGGGAAGTTATACCTCCTAAACCTGTTCCTATCAAACTTTACCGATGTGATCAAGTATTTGTTACTCAACCTTTAGAAGAAATGTTTGAGGACAAAGATGTTTATGGTGTTATTGCTATAGACAGGCAAGAAGCTGCTATAGGATTTTTAAGAGGTAAATCTATAGAAGTTGTTAAGAAAATAGAGAGCATGGTTCCTGGTAAAACGGCTAAAGGGGGTCAAAGTGCAGCAAGATTTATGAGAGTTAGAGAAGGTTTGTTGTTAGCTTTCGAGAAAGAAGTTGGTGAGGTTGCAGCAGAGATTTTTAAAGGGGAGAAAAATCTTAAAGGTATTTTAATAGGAGGGCCTGGACCTTTAAAATACGAATTTGCAGAGGGAGATTATTTACCTTTTGATTTAAAAAAGAAAATCATAAAGGTTGTTGATACCGGTTATGCAGGTGAAGAAGGGATAAGAGAGGTAGTTGCGAGGGCCGAGGATGTATTAAAAGAAAGTGCTTATCTAGAAGAAAAAAGCATAGTTGATAAGTTTTTCAAAATGTTAAAGAAAGATGATGAATTAGTAGTTTACGGGTTAAGGGATACATTGAATGCTTTGGAAATGGGAGCGTTAGATTCTTTGCTTTTATCCGAACATGCACCTTTTATTGCTGTAAAGTACAAATGTAAACAATGTGGTTATGAAGGAGTAATAGTAAGATTAAAAAAGGATGCGTCTTTACCCATAAAATGTGAGAGTTGTGGTAGCGAGGATGTTGAAAATGAAGAGATTAGTATTAAAAAGTATTTGAAAGAGCGTGCCGAACTTTATGGAACTTCTTTTCATCTCATTTCTGAAGATTCTCCAGAAGGTAAGCAATTTGCTATGTTCTCAGGTATTGGGGGTGTGCTAAGATATAAGTTAAAGTGATGGTTTCAACCGTTAACTATAAATAATTTTTCTGCC
>JALWJP010000181.1 GCA_026997215.1 Nanobdellati archaeon | reverse complement strand
ATCTAACCATATAGACCAGTTTAGGACATACCAAATGTCTAAATAAACTCTTTCTTTATATGAAAGTTTATTCCTTCCACTTACTTGCCATAAACCTGTTATTCCCGGATATACAGCTAAATAGTAATCCTTGTATTGCCCATAGTATTTAAGCAATTCTTCCTCAGTAACCGGTCGGGGACCTACTAAACTCATATCTCCTTTTAGAACATTAATTATCTGGGGGAGTTCATCTAAAGAAGTTTTTCTTAGGAATTTTCCTATGCGAGTTATGCGAGGATCCTTTTTAAGCTTTCTATACTTTTCCCATTCTCTCCTTGCACTCTCATCTTCTTTCAAAAGAGTTTGAAGTCTTTCATTAGCATCTATAAACATAGTCCTAAACTTTATACATTTAAACTTCTTTCCATTTCGTCCTACTCTTTCGTGTAGGAAAAATATAGGACCTGGTGAATCTAACTTAATTAGAACAGCTATAATGACTATCAATGGGAATATAGCCGGTAAGAGTAAAATACTCAAACTATAATCAATAGCTCTCTTTAAAAGAATATTGGTATTATTAAGTAATTTATTTTCATACTCTAAGGCTACTATATTCCCTCCAATTTTTAAATGAAGCTTGTATACAAGAGGCGGAAAATTTTTCTTTTCTTCAAGGATATAGATTTTCCTCTTTTTTTTCTGAAATTCTAATAAAATAGTGAAATAATTTTTTAATTTATCTGAGATAAATATATAATCTGCTTGGTTTAAATCAGTTAGATAAAATCCTAAATATTTATCATATACAAATTTATCAATAAAGTCTTTAAAGTTTTCTTCTGGTCCTAAATAACTTACATATATTGGGGAAACTTTTCTTAATATAAGCACATTTACAAAAAATCTTATGGTTGGAGCAGCTATTAAAAGAACAAGAGCATGTGTCATAAGAACCGTTCGTGAGAAATCGTATATCTGTCTAGAAACACTTAAAAATGCTAATATAATAACAAAGTAAAGAATAATAACTTTAAAATAGGTTTTAACATCTTCCCAAAAAAAGTTTTTTCTAAAAGGAATACCACTGAAATTTAAAATTATAAGGTAGATTACTATAAAAGGTGAATAAAATATATAATCATAAATTGAATGTTCAAAAGTTGGAAAAACTTTTGGGAACAATTCGCCTAATATTTTCCTTATCCAGTATGCACTTACAAGAGCAATATAAAAAGAAATAACATCACTTAATGAGCTTATAAGATATCTTATTAAGAACCTAAGTCTATTAAATAACATTATTTAAAAATTGTATAAACCTTTTTCGGAAAGCATTAGTAGAAAATCTTTCCGCGTTCGCTCGAATAAAATATGGATCAAAATTATCAACATTTTTTTCAAATTTATTAATCGCCTTTATTAAGTCATCCACTGTGAGATTATAATAGAATATCCCTGTTTTATTTTCTATAACACTTTCTAACACACCTCCTTTGCCATATGCTATAACTGGTGTTCCACAGGCTTGCGCTTCTACAGGAAGCATTCCGAAATCTTCCTCAGATGCGTAGATAAAAGCTTTCGCATGAGAAAGGTAATAATTAAGTTCCTCATCACTAACAAATCCTAAAAATTCAATATTTTTAGAAGCGATTTTTTTTAATTTCTTTTCTTCTTCTCCTACACCTATTACTAATAACTTCTTATGCTTTAGTTTTGTAAATGCTTTTATAATTAAATCAATATTTTTATACCTCACTAATCTGGAAGCTGTAACAAAATAATCTTCCTTTTTTGTAAAAACCTTAAACTTCTCAATATCAACGGGTGGATATATAACGGTAGCTGTTCTCCCATAGATTTTCTTTATTCTATTAGCTACATATTTTGAATTTGCTATAAAATAATCAACGCGTTGAGATGAAAAATAATCCCACATTCTTAAGTAGTGAGATGAAAGTATAAAAGGTATTTTAAAGAAAGAAGATATTTTATTTTTATATATGAAATATAAATCCCATAAATAGCGTGGAGGAGTATGACAGTAGCATATGTGTAATTGATCACTTCTTCTTAATACGCCCTTAGCTACAAAATGCGAAGAACTTATTAGGATATCATAATTTGATAAATC
>JALWJP010000180.1 GCA_026997215.1 Nanobdellati archaeon | reverse complement strand
CATAGCAAGGGGTTTCACCCCTTCGCGAACCCCATCCTTATGGGAGCCACCATCACGCTAACGCGTGAGGTGACTATCTTCGCTTACGCTCAGAGCAAGGGGTTTCACCCCTTCGCGAACCCCATCCTTATGGGAGCCACCATCACGCTAACGCGTGAGGTGACTATGGATTTCACCCTTCGAATAAGAATTCATGATTATAGGTGACGTTAAATGGTCAAACCAACAGGACCTACTAATCCGCGGTTAAGGAAACTTATTGCAGAATTAGAGAAGAAATATAGAAAAACGAAAATACCTTTATTCAAGGATTTAGCTGAAAGATTATATAGGCCTAAGAGGAAATCAAGAAAGGGTGTTAATTTAACTAAACTCGACAGATATGTTAATGAAGGCGAGATAGCTATTGTTCCTGATAAAGTTTTAGGATATGGTTATGTGAATAAAAAAATAGGTGTTGTGGCTTTGTCATACTCTAAAACTGCAAAACAAAAACTTAACGAATCTAAAATAAAAATCATGGATTTTGAGGAATTTATTGCAACAGCTAAGAGACCTTTGAAAGTAAGAATTATAGAATAAGGTGAGAAAGAATGCAAATTATTGATGCAACAGACACTATTTTAGGGAGGTTAGCATCATATGTAGCGAAAAATGCTCTAAAAGGAGAAGAAATAGTTATAGTTAATTGTGAAAAAGCAGTTATCTCAGGTAATAAAGATAACATATTGAAGGAATTTAAAGAGAAAAGAGATAGAGGAGATAGATACAAAGGACCTTTTTATCCTAGAATGCCTGATAGAATTGTAAGGAGAGTTATAAGAGGTATGTTACCTTATAAAAGTGAGAAAGGAAAGAAAGCTTTAGCACGAGTTAAAACTTTTATTGGTGTTCCTGAAGAATACCAAAATAAAGAATTTATTAACTTAAAGGATATAAAAAAAGAGAGATTAAAAGATATGAAATATGTTTATTTATATGAAGTAAGTAATTATTTGGGAGCAAATATAAAGGTGTGATGTTATGGCAACTCAAACAAAAAAATCAGTGAAGAAAAAAAAGGTTATAGTTTCAAGTGGTAAAAGAAAGAGAGCAATAGCTCGTGCCTATATAACTTCTGGAGAGGGTAGAGTACTTATAAATGGAAAACCTCCGGAGATTTACTTCCCTAATTATGCTTATCTAAGAGCTATAGAACCTTTAGTTTTAGCAGGGGAGAAACTTATAAAAGGATTAGATATTAGGGTTAATGTAGAAGGTGGTGGCGTAACCGGTCAAATAGATGCAGTGAGGCAAGCTGTTGCACGGGGTTTAGTTGAGTATTACGATGATGATGAATTGGAGAAGAAATTTTTGAATTATGATATGTCTTTAATAGTTTTCGATCCTAGGAGAACTGAGCCTCATAAACCTTCACGATCTAAACAAGGTCCAAGAAGGAAGAAACAACTCAGTAAGAGGTAATTCCTATGCTTTTTCCAGTGAGATGTATTTCATGTGGTAAGGTTATTGGACATTTGTGGGAAAAATATGATGAAGAAGTTAATAAGAAAGGAAGAGATCCTAAAGAAGTGCTTGACGAATTAGGTTTGAAAAGATATTGTTGTAGAAAACACTTTTTAGTTTACGTTGATGTTTTCGACGAAATTGCAGTTTTTAGGAATAAAATAATACCTGCGAAAGAGTGAATTTAATGTTGAGAGTTGTTGCTTTTATTTTGCTTATTCTTACTTCTTTTATAGAGTATGGTTATTCCTCAGAGGTACAAGGTAATATTTACGACATTAATGATTTTAACTTGGCAAATAATTGTGTTATAAAGGTTAATTCCACACCTTCTTTACAGAAAGTTGTTTCAACTGGCATGTATGATTTAAGTTTAAAAAAAGGATGTTATGTTTTAAAAGTAAATTGTTATGAAAACGGAATTATGTCTAAAGAAGGAGAGGCAAGTTTGTGTGTTGACGAAAATGAGAACATAACTTATGATATTTTAGTTTCTCCTGTAATCTTAGATGATTTTGAGAACTTAACACAACAATACGCTCTTACTAATATAGATAACTATATTTTCTCATCGCCTAATTTTCATTTTAATTATTGGTATTTTTTATTTATTCTTATCCCTCCTTTTATCGGATATGTAATTTATAAG
>JALWJP010000179.1 GCA_026997215.1 Nanobdellati archaeon | reverse complement strand
CACCATAGCTTACAGCCAAACTTATATCTACTTTCCAGGAAATATAAAAAGCTAATAAGTATTCTAATATAGATAAAACTAACGTAGAGAAGATGCTAAATTTTAATCCTTTTTTAAACTGCATTATAGTAAAATAGGGAAGAATTGCAATAGCTGCAGTAAGCAATATACCAAAATAATTTATGGCGTGAAACAAAACAAGAAATGATGTAAAAAGATAAAACAATAATCTATTTTCCACATTAATTCTACCAAAAACCCCTTTCGCCATTTCGTTACTTATAACTTCTAATAATAAGATGTTAAGGAATTTATAAGATATAAAAAAGAAAATGATACTCTCTGCAAACAATATAAACAGGTTCAACCACGTTGCTGAAAAAATATTACCAAAAACCAATGTGTCTAAAGCTTCTGGCTTAAAAACATTAACAATGAAAAGCATTAATATTGTAAAAAACAAGTATATAAACATTATGTTCGCTTGAGACTCATGCACTTTTGCTTTATTATTAGCTCTCGCCAATAAATAAGCAATAATAAATGAAGAAAGCGTGGTTAAAGGCGTAAAAAGTACTTTGATCAAAAGATATACTCCGAAATAAGCATGTCCTGCAATATCCATTATAAATGCTTGCTTCCTACTGATGTAATAGATACCTATCACAGGCAAAGCAATACTTAAAACCAGACCATAAATAAAAATAGAGTTAATAGTGGATGTTAACATCATGATTCACCTTCATTACATCTCTTTCCAATACAGGACAATGGAATAATAACCTCCTCTCTTTCTTGTGAATACATGCTATGTGTTTAATTGCTTTTTTCACCCAATCAATCTCGTGAGTTATAACTATAACTGCTTTCCCCTCCTTTACTTTTTCTTCTAATAATTTATAAAGTATTTTTTCTCTTTCATAGTCCAAGGAAGTCTCTGGCTCATCAAGAATATAAAGATCTGCTGATTGAGACAATACCAAACTGATAAATAAAGATTGAGCCATTCCTCCGCTTAATTCGTCTATCCTTTTAGATTTATAAGTATTAAGGTTAAATACATTCACATACTCGGAACTTATAGAATAAAGAGATATTGCTTCTTCTACTGTTAAAGGCACATACTCTCTTGACAAATATTGAGGCAAATATATTACTTTTCCGTAAGTTTTAATACCTTTGACACTCTCAGTTAAACCAGCTATGGCTTTGGCTAAAGAACTTTTTCCAGCGCCGTTTTCCCCAATTAAAGCCCAAAACTCTCCTCTTTTTATTGTCCAACTAACATTTTCAATAACTTTTTCTTTTTCGTAACCTATTAAAGCATTATTGATTTCCACTATTACATCTTTCTGATGCATCCTCTATCGCCTTTAAATTTCTTTTCATAATCTTCAAATAAGATTCGTTTTCTTCATATTTTCTTCCCATTAAATGTATATAAACTAATTTATCGTCTATGCCATAATTCTTAAGCATATCTACTTGAGCAGGAGAAGTAGCTATTATCAAACATGCATCAGTATTTTTAAGATAATTTATATCATTTACGCTAAGAACGTCCTCATCATGTGCAACTAATGCCCGTACTACTTTGATTCCGTAATAAGCTAACGCATCTTCTAAACCTTTATGCAAAGTAACCGCAGTAACATTATTAAACCTCCCTTTATACTTTTGATTTAATTCATAAAGTTCTTTTGGAACACTTAAATTAATACCTCTTTCTCTTAACATTTTTTCAAGAGCAAAAACTGCATCTAATCTAAACCATCCATGACGATAAGGTGTAGGATCTATTATCTTTTCCTTCTCAATATTTTTTATGAGTTCGCTATCTATGTAACCATCTACTACCACATATTTTGCATTTTTAAGTTTCGCATAATCCGAAACTTTAGGAGTATAAGTGTGAGGATTCGCATAAGGATCTATAACAACACTGCTGTTAATCCCTAATTCTTTAAGAATTAAATAATAAGGATAAAAAGTGGCGGTAACTTCTTTTTTTTCAGAAGAAGAGTTATTCAGAACAAGTAATCCGAAACCCGTTATCAGAAAGAGTATCATCACAGTAATTAAAATCAAAGAAAATTTTTTCTTCATAAAATTATAAAAATAAGTAGAAAATATTTAAAAACTTTTCGTAAATATATAATTA
>JALWJP010000178.1:780-9487 GCA_026997215.1 Nanobdellati archaeon | reverse complement strand
TCATATTACCATAATAAAGAAGCTTTCTCATTATCATTTCTTTTTCTGAAACAGGTATTTTTAATGCATTTTCTATTGCTTTTAAAGTTGCAAATTGATGGGCTGCACTGCATGTACCGCAAATGCGAGAAAGTGATTGATTGAGCGCTAATATGTTTTTTCCCAATGCTGCTTTTTTATAAAATCTTCTATTTTCCTCTATTTTTAAGCGAACTTCTTTAACCTTTTTTCCTTCTAATTTTACTTCTAAAGATGCATGACCTTCTGTTTTACTTATACCTTCTATTGTTAAGTGATCAATAGCTTTGTGCATGCTTACTCACCAAATTATGCATAATTTTTTCGAATTCTTCAATAATTACAGGACATCCCGTTACTTCGTAATCCACTTTTATCGCTTCTTTTATTGATTTTACTTTTTCTAATTGATTGAACTTTTTTATATATTTTTTTATTTCTTCATCTTTTTTTAGGAAATTTCTATTGTTTGATGGTGCTCCTGTGATGGCACACGTCCCTATAGCAATTACGATCTTTGCTTTTTTTCTTATTTCTTTTACTTTTCTTTGTTGCTCTCGAGAAGAAATTGCTCCTTCTATTATAGCAATATCTTCTTTTGTGTTAGATGTTTTAGGTGTTAGCAATTTCATGTTGTTTATTTCGAAATTATCTTTAAAAAAGTCAAAATTCTTGTAAAGCCAGATTAGAATATTCATCATACATCCTTCACAAGAGGTGAAGGAATAAAACGATATCTTTAATTTTTTATTCATATTTTAATTTATGCTTTTATTCATTTAAATATTTAAGTTGAGAAATACTCAGAATCTATTACTTGCTCATCTGTACTCCATATCAAATATTCTGGTAAAGCAGAAGTTGGAATAAATGTAGCAATACCGTCAAGACTATAACTCTTATTACCTTCCATTCTGTTTATTAAGTTTATACCTTTGTTCCATCTAAAATAACAACTTGCATTTTCATAACCAGAGAAATGATTTGTTATCCACACTTCTGTATCCGCAACTACTACTAAACTATTATTAAGTATTTTATCAATGCTTACACCAGCCACATAATTCTCTAATGACGCATTACTATAATTATTTACTAGAATGTATCCTTTAAACCCTTCATAATTATTTTTTCCAATTAAAGTATCTGTTATAAGTATTTTGCTTTCTTTCTCATTTATACTACTTAAATCCGAGCTATAAGTTATGTAAGCGTAACCATGGTAATAATCATGAGATGTCATGTTTGCAGTTTCTTTATCGCATAATATATATTTTGATCTTAAATACCCGTCAGATTCTAAAGACACAAAAGGGTCTTCTATTTCTGCAAAAGATAAGGGAACTTCAAAACTTTCGTTTAATAAATAATAACTTTTAAATATCTCGTCCTCTAAGTAGATCTGTATTTTTACACTGTAATTTAGAGTAAGGAGCTTATGTGGGTAGGGTATTAAAGAGTAATTAAGGATAATAAAAGATGCATTAACTTTGTAATACTTTACTACATCACTAAAAGCATTTAACCAATCTAAGAGAGTTGCGTTTTCCATGAATCCTGATCCATTATATGCTAATGTTACAATAGCGAGAGGAGCGTTAGGAGTATAAACTCCCGTATCTGTTATATTCCTTGTTAATGCTACTGCTGCTCTTCTTCCACTTATTTTCATAGCTCTTGTAAAATCTTGTTCAAAGATATTAAGTGTTGATTTCATTTCAAAACCTCTAACAATAAGTAAGCTAGGATTAAAATTACTTTTCATATTGTAATAATTTACAATATAATCCAAAGTAAGGGATGAGATTAGCATTATTGCTATGATGCTATAAACAAACCCTTTTCTTAGACCCATACTTTCACCTTTAATAGCAATGGTCCATACATCCAAGGAATGTTTCCTGTGCTTAAGGTTTCGTTAGAAATTTCTAAAATATTTATTTCACTTCCTATTAAGCTTTGTAAGCGGTTGATAGCATCATTTATAGCATCCTCTTCATTTTCAAATATTTTTCCGTAAGATACGAAGGATGGTATTAATAACTTAACTTCAGCACTACTCCATGGGAGAAACTCACACCCGTCACAGGTATCTATTAAATTAAATTCATTATCTCCTTTCGTATTCCATAGATATCCTTTCATATATATGCTTGAAGGTACGTCTCGTACGCCTTGAGATTCGTAAATTAAAATATCGCTATAACCGGTATGGTTGTTGAACCACACTTCTATATCATAACTATACTTTTGAGCAAGATGTAATAGTGATTCTTGTATTGTGGCTGAAGTGTTTAATGAAAGAATGGTATTATACGGATTGTCTGCTGTTCCTCCAAATTCATAAGATTTTGTAACATCAATATATCCATAAAAGCGTGAATCTCTGTTGAGTGTGTAGTTTATAAATACTTTTGAACTGTGGAGAGGATCGTTTTTCGGATCAGAGTATATACGTGTCTCATCAATCCCGAAGAAATAATTGCCATAACAATTTGCGTAAACTATGATGTAATTCGTACCTTCTTTCAGATAAGGTAGGATGTTGAATGATAGTTCTAAGTCTCCAGATAATCCATCTTTGGCATAAATTTCTTGGCCGTTGATTCTTACAATCACATCTTCGCTTATATATGTCCATCCATTATCGTATGCCCATCCTCCTGAGTCTTCCACATCCTTTATATTCAAATAAAGAGTGGCGTTATTTACTAATGAACCCTCAGGTATATAAAAATCAAACACCTCCCATGCTCCTGTATAACTCCTCCACCACCACCCCCATGTAATTTCTTTGCTAAAAGCATCATCAAAATAAAATGTTTTATTTTTATAGATTGTAGGTTTATAAAAGGTTCTTTTTTTAGTTATTATTTCAATTTTACCGCCAGGATGTGTATGCGAGTGAAAATAAGGGTTGGTAAAGGTTATTGTGAAATTATTCCACCCACTTTTAATGATGTCATGTACATCTACATATCCATAAGCACCTACATTTAATCCACTATCTTCCCACAACCATACAAGTCGTGGTTTTATATCAACATCATTGAGTTTAAGCGATTGTATGTTGATGCTTTCATCTCCTCCGTAATGTACGGCGAAATAGATACTAGCATTTATTATATCTGTTTGATTAACTCCTACATAAAACAATTTTGTTTGAGTGTAAGGCGCACCTTCGTTTCCCGATCCTCCTACATAAATAGGATATATTAATGTTGTGTTTCTTTCTATTTTTTTAGCATACGCTCTTGCAGAATAACCGAGAGGATTTTTATTCTCGGCATATCCCGAGATAGGAAGTATTGCTGATGAAACTAATATGTTGGCATCATCACTTCCTTTTTTGTATATTTCAGTATTATTGGCATAAACTGCAAAATTTTCATTAATAGGAAAAAGAAATTTTATTATGTTAGCAGCAATATCGTCTCTTCCACTTATATGGGCTAAAGCTATAATTTCGCTTATCTTAATATTTTCTTCTTCACTCGTAATGTTAAGGTTGGTAATTATGTTGTTGTATAAAGTTATATTGGCTTCTTTTAGATCCTTTAAAGTGTAGATTTGTAAAATGTTTATTAAATCAGTTGCTATCTTGTATTTATCTATGCTTGTGAGTTTAGGAGTTTGAGAGACATCATGAAGAGTATACATTACTAAACTTATACTTACTAATAATAAGGAGGCAGCTATAAGTGCATCATAGGTGAATACTGCTCCTTTTTTTTGACTTTTTAATGCCATACCTGCACCTCTACACTTGCTACTTTCTTTCCTATAAGACCGTATCCTTTAGATTTAACTACAATACTTGGATTAGAAGGTACGAGGCCGTAAATTAAATAGTTTGTTCCATTAACATAACTTATGTTTATGAAAACTTCTTCATTAAGATTGTATGCGTTTTTAAAATCTTCATAAGAAATATTTTTTAGATATGTAAGTTTTGTAATGTTAAGCACGTTTCTTTTATCAGAGAATCCATATTTTATTACGTAACTTGTATTCCAATGAGGAGGAGTTCCAGGGTAATAAAGTATAGAATCTTTTATTTCATTAGCTTTATCGAGAAGATATGTTTTAGCTTGTTCTACTTTACTTATTTCAGTATATTGAGAAGTAAAATAAAGGAAGAATACTACCGATGATAAAAAAACAGTTATAGATAGTATGTAATCTCCGCTAAGTACTTGACCTTTTAACATATAACATACCTCCTTTATTGATTATTTCATTTTTTTCTCCAGGTTGAAGAGTACCATTTATAGATTGGAACATCAAGTCGCTATAATAAGCCTTTCCATCTACGATTATAAAAAAACCGTAATTTGTGAAATTAACGGTATAAATTTTATTGTTAATCTCTGCAGGAAGATCGATAAAATGATGAAATCCGTTACCTGCCATGTAAGCATAATTGAGATTCCATTTTATTTTCTCTAATAATTCTTTTGCATCTTTTTCTTTTTTGTAATCTTTGTAATAAGTGACATTTCTGGCAAAATAAATACTAAACATACTAAGAATAATCAAAGATACTACAACAAAGAATATTAACTCTATAGAAACTTGACCCTTATAGCGGATGCGATTCATAACTGACACCTTTGTCCGTACCTTCAATAATTAATTTATAGTAACCTGGTTGTGTGGGAAAACTACCTGTTATGTTGTATGGGAATAATATCACAAAATCTTCTTCTCCGTAATTAGCTTTTAATCTAAATTTTAAATATGTGTTTCCTTGCTCTATGAGAACTACTTGTTTAGGTATAACTATTTTTATAGATATCTTAGCTCCTATTCCTTGACTAAATACAAAATCGGAATTTTCTTTTATTAATTTCATAGTTCTTTTTAAGTCTATAATGGGTTTAACATCGTCTAATTCATTTTTATATTCTAAGGCATAATATATCATAGGAGATAATATGAGAAGTGATAAAGTGACAACTATAAGGTATTCTAAACTTGCTTGACCTTTTCTTTTTTTAAATAAGTAGTGGAAGGTTGCCAATGTGATTAATAAAAGAGTGAGCCATATTTCTGGTTGCTTTATGTTTATATTTTTATTGATGAAAGGATAAGCGATCATTATGAGCGAAGCTAAAATACCTAATAAGGCAAATAATGGAAAATTTCCTATGTTTAAAGGAGATTTGAATCCTTTCTTGAAAATACGTTTTTTACTTTCTTTCCTTCGTAAGAATATTACAGAAAGATTAACTAAGAAGTATGTGATAAATGTCCAAAGATTGGTTACTGATGCAACAATTTCTATTTTCTTAAACAATGCTAATATGCTGCTCACAATTCCCACTTTTATAACAGAAATATAAGGAGTATGCGTTTTTTTACTCACTTTACTAAATACTTTAGGAAATACGTTATAATGAGAAAGTCCGTATAAGAGTCGTGAAGCAGATATAAGTATAAGTAGTAAGGTGTTGCCTGTGGAGAATATTGCTATGATTGAAAGAACTATGCTTAGCGAAGGATGAATTTTAGAGGCTATTAAAGCTGCGGGTTCACTAGAGGATGCGAGTTCTGCAGGATTAACAGCAATTACTGCAACTCCTGCTATGGCGACATAAAGTAGAGTAGTAATTAATATAGATAATATTATTGCCCACGGTATGTTCCTTTGAGGATTTTTAACTTCTTCACTCATTTTAGCTATACTTCCAAAACCTATATAAGCAAAAAATGCTAAAATCGCTCCAGATACAACATCTTTTACATTAAATTGAGTAAAATCAGGAATAGAAAATTCTCCTTTAACTGTTAGTGTTGATACTCCTATTATGAGTAGAAGCAGCCCACCTACTTCGAGTAAAGTAGAAAAGTCGTTTATTTTAGCGGAGAGATTTATGCCTCTGTAGTTTATCCAGCTGAATAAAGCTATTGCTAAGATGGCTAATGCAGTTATGTGATTAATATTTAATATACTCCCTAAATAGCCTGCAAAACCTAAAGCAACAGTAGATCCTGAAATTATAATTGCTGAGAGCATTAACCATGCCGTTAAATGTGCTAAGAACTCGTTTTTTATAGCTTTTTTAACATAAGCATACTCCGCAGCATCCTCCTTAAACTTACTTGCTAATTCTGCATAACTTAACCCAGTAAAAATAGCAAGTAATGATGAAAGTAAAAAGCTTAACCATGTTCCATAACCTGCTAAACCCGCGACTTTACCTATTAACACATAAATGCCTGCTCCTACAATCATTCCTACGCCATATAAAGTAAGCTCAAATAGACCTAAGGATCTTTTGAGAGCCATAATATAAGGTTAGGTGAGAGATAAATAAATAATTTAATAAATCAGATCCCAGGCTGCCTTTTTCCTTTAATCTTTTTTCATACTTCTTAATGGCTAATTCTAATGCTTCTCCAAGATCTATATTAAAATAATTAGCCACAGTGATTAAAGAATAAAAAACATCTCCTAATTCTTGTTTAATTTCTTCTCGGTAATTTAAAGAAGATTTTCCATAGTCGGTCATTTTTAGAATTTCCTTTGCTACCTCTCCAATCTCAGAAACAAGATCTAGGACTCTGTGCTCTATCGGAGATACAATCTCATATTTATCGCAAAATACCCTCACGTGTTGTTGAATATCCAATAGCGTTTTTTTAGCAGACATAAATGTAAAGTTTAGGTATAAGTTTTAAATAGTTTTTTATATCCGAAGACAGGTTACATCATTTCAAAGGACGTGAAAGGAAAGATTAACTTTAAAAACCTTTCGTAATTTTATATAATGTTTTGTAGGTTGATTTAGAAGAGGTAAGTATGTATGAAAAACTATATAAAACGAGTTGCACAAGGTTTATTAGGTGTGTACGCATCCGTAGTTTTAGGAGAATATGCAATCGCTAAAAAACCTGAATGTAAAGAGATGCAACTAAGCCCTGAAATTAAGGTCTGTTATACAGAGACAAAGAATAATTTGTATTTGGATAGAGTGGAAGTTAGAAATAAATATGGAAGAATTTTGCTTACAGATAAGGATCACGATGGTATGTTTGATGGTAAAGAAGGGGAAGTTTGGAAATTGATTTACCAGAAGTTGGTAGAAGATGTTGTGTTAAAGAACATCTCCGAGAACGCTGATAAAATGGGAAGGATGTTGCTTGAGGAAGCAGAAAGAAACCAAGAGTATTGGGAAAAGTTAAGGAAGCAGGATGAGATGGTTAAGAAGATGTTGAAAGAGAGTTACAAGCATAGCGAAGAAGAAGTGCAGTATCCTGATTTGAATTATCCTGAGTTTGGGGATTGGTGAAAAAAGAAGTAAGGGTGAGAGAGTATGGGCTATCAAGTAGCTAAAGAACTTCAGCACATTATTAAAATGTTAAGTGGAGGAAGAATAGAGCCAATAGTTATAGATGGAGAAGCAAGTAATTACCAGCAGATTGCTGAAAGCATATTAAGAGAAGGTGATAAAGCAAAACCTTACCTCTTAATAGGTATTGATCCTGTTCAACATATATGGATTGATAAAAAATATGCTCCCCTTATTATTCCTATAAGTAAAGGTTATAATGTAGTGTATGCAGATATATCTGAAGTAAGCAACCTCTCAAAATTTTTACAATTGCTTACGTATTGTGATTTATCCAAATATGAAAACCTCGCTCTACTTCGAGAAAAAGGTGAGGAAAGTTTGCAACAAGTAATAAGAATCATAAAGCATGATGCTAAAGGAGATAAAGAAAAGGAAGAGGAAATGATAAGAAGTTATTTAAGTAGTATAGGGGTCGAAGCAAGCAATATAGACAAGGTGCTTGAGGAACCACTTACTACTTACAAACCAGATTACTATCCCGGAACTTTCTGCGATATTCAAGATACTTTGCTGGTTGTGGATTGGAAAGCAAGCAAGAAAGCAGGAGAACTTAAATACAGGATTAATGAGGATGTATTGCATATGCTTTATGAGGAAGCAAGGAGAGGACCTGTGAATTTGTTGACAGGTGGTGATGTAAGAAAATGGGCAAAGATTGTCTCTGAGGTAGAGGATGCACATCTTATTAGGTTTCCTATACTGAGCAAATATACATTTGAGGGGTGTAAAGTGCAGAAGGTAATTGATGATTTACCTGAAGAAGAGTTTGAGGAAAGGTATGGAATAGAAGTGGAAGAGTATGTGAGGATTAAAAATGAAAAAAGTATAAGAAATCTAGTGATTTTAAGGAAATAATCTCATTTTTTTCATTTGCAAAAATTTGCCAAATATGAAGAAGTTGAAAGCATCGACATAATCACAGGAGATTGGGAAATGATCCTAAAAATAAGAACCAAGGATATAGATGAGTATTATAAATTCGTGAAAAAAGTTTTATATATTAAAAATGTGGTAAAAATAAAATCTTTGATTTCATTGAAGCAAATAAAAACAGAGTTTACGATGGTTGAATGAAGTTCCATCTTTTGTGTTCACATTTAATAGCATAGTCGTGTAGAATAAGATAATCATTTAGAAGAGTTACTGCAATAGTAGTGTAAGCCACAGGTAATTCCATTAATGCACTACTTATTGCAAACGATTTATGATTTTCTTTAAACATTTCTTTTATTTCTTTATCATAGTTTTTTATAATTCTATTCATCAATATTTTTTTGTTTTTTTTTTGTGTATTTTTTTTTCTTTTTTTCTGTCTGCTCCTCTTCTATTTT
>JALWJP010000178.1:0-770 GCA_026997215.1 Nanobdellati archaeon | reverse complement strand
TTTCTTTATCAGATACGTTTTTCATAATGCAAGTTTATCTAGTTCATACAATAGCAAATAATCTTTTTCATCCAATTTAATTTTTGAGTTCTCCATATCTTTCACACTCTTTTGAATAAACTTTTATACAGGTGATCCAAATTGATTGAACAGAGGATGGTTTGGATTTATTTGTTTCATTGACATGTTTGTGTTCATACATATGTAGGAGTTCATCCCCTATATATGTATTATTGGACAAACCCTCACAAAGACAAAAGTATTAAAGCATAAGTTTTATTTTCATCTAACACTATAATTTCTTCGCACCATCCGCTTTTTTTAATAATCTCTCTAATCTGTGTTAATGTTGGTTTGTATGTTACAGAGAGTAAAATTTTATCTCCTTTTTTAAATTTAATACTTCTTTTCATTTCATTTATTATAATTTCTTTATCTCTATTAAAAATAAACCATTCCTCAATTCTTCTTAATCTATCATTAAAATAAATATTTATCATACCGTCTGATCTTGTTACTCCATAAATTTCTAAAGGCTTTATTGTCAATTTATAGTTTTCATCATTTCTATATTCTTTAATAATTTTATTTATGTCTTTTTGGAATAGTTCTATTCCTATTAATAAATATGTCTTAATATCGTTCGAATTATAGAGCACCTGATTTAATGAAGATAGGAACGACATCATATCTATTTCATTTGCTATAGTATTTCCAAGTAATAAGAACATTCTAATACCTTTAATATTTTCTAATACACTATATAGTTC
>JALWJP010000177.1 GCA_026997215.1 Nanobdellati archaeon | reverse complement strand
AACTAATAGAACCGAGCCTATTGTTGCTGAGATAGCTTTTTTGAGATTTGGTTTGTTTTTAATTTCTAAAGAGAATAATTTTTCTGCCATAGAAAAATTAGGGCAGAAAAATTATTTATAGTTAACGGTCGTAGTAGAATAAATTGTCATACTCTTTACTCAAATTTCGAGATGCGCCGGCCGGGATTCGAACCCGGGCCACTGGCTTGGAAGGCCAGGATCATACCACTAGACCACCGGCGCCTTGTAAAAATAACTTTTAAATATAATTTTAAAAACTTTAAGAAAGCATCACAAAATCTTCAAAATAACCTTTAAAAACATTAACTCATTTAGTTTATGTATGGAACTTAAAAAACTCAAAGGTGTAAGAGATTACAATCATGAAGAAGCTTTACTTTTAGAAAAAATATTTATTACAGGATCTGAATTGTTTAAACTTTATGGTTTTTTACCATTAGAAACAAGCAATCTCGAAAGATGGGAGGTGTTAATAGCTAAAGATGTTAATGCAGGTGAAGCAATAAAAGAACAAACATACAACTTTAAGGATAAAGGAGGTAAGCACATAGGTTTAAGATTTGATTTGACTATATCGCTTATCAGATACATTGCAGAACACCAAAATATAAACATTCCTTTTAAGCGCTATCAATTAGGAAAAGTTTATAGATATGAGGAAGCTAAAAGATCTAGATATAGAGAATTCTTTCAATTAGATTTAGACGTAGTAGGTGGTAAAAGCATAGCCTATGATGCTGAATTATTAGCCATAGCCTCTCATTTTTTCAATAAACTTGACTTAAAAAATCATTATTTTCTCATAAATAACCGAAAAGTTGCAGAAGAATTTCTCAAAAAAAATTATCCTAATATGGATCTTACCAAAGGATTAAGAACAATAGATAAAATCGACAAGATAAATAAAGAAGAATTTCTCAAAGAAGGGTTCAAAGAAGAACATTACGATCTTATAAAATCAGAATTTAAAAGTTATGGAGAGTTTGCAGAAGCAATAAGCATAAAATGTAGAGAACTAGAAGAATTAGAGAATTATCTTCATTTAATGAATGTAGAGAATTACAGATTCAGTTTAAAAATAGTAAGAGGTTTAGATTATTATACAGGGAATGTATTTGAAACATTCGTTAAGAACTATGAAGAGATAGGTAGTATAGGAAGTGGAGGAAGATATGATGAAGTATTCTCTAAAATAATTAAAAGAGATTTACCATCTGTAGGATACAGTTTCGGTGTAGATAGAATATTAGACATACTTATTAAAGAAAAAGAAGTATCTTCTCCATTACAAGTTTTTATAGCATATACTTCCCCGAAATTATTAAATAAAGCCATAGAAATTAGAGAAGAGCTCGTTAAGAATAAGATCACAACATTTTTAAGTTATGATTTCAAAAATTTAACAAATCAAATAAAACAAGCATCACGAAGAGGCATAGAATGGCTATTAATCGTTGGTGAAAAAGATATCGCTCTTAACCTTTTAACATTAAGAAACCTTATCACAGGAGAAGAAGAAAAAATTAAGATTCATGATGTACCTAGCAGGATTAGATTTAGCAGGAAAAGAGAAGAATAAAACTGCCATAGCATTTTACGAAACATCAACTCGTGCTTTTATATTAAAAGAAGCCTATAAAAACGAACAGATAATAAAAATTTTAGAAAAATTCAATCCAAAAGTGATAGCCATAGATGCTCCTCTTACATTCCCCCTTTCAAATAAAGCTTTTAGAGAAGCTGAAAAACAACTAATTACAAAAGGTTTTAGACCCTTGCCTTTAAATATGCCTTCTATGGAGATATTGGTTAAAAGAGCTATAAAATTAAAAGCCCACATATTTAGTAGTTTAAAGGAGGTGGAAATCATAGAATGTTTTGCTTCCGCCTCTCTAAAAGTTCTTTATCTCAACAAACTAGAACTGGAAAAAAAATTAAAAAGAAAACTTGATAAAGATGATGTTGATGCTCTTGCTTGTGCATTAACTGCTTATTTTTATAAAAAGGGTAATTATGAAACATTAGGAAAAAAAGAAGAAGGAACTATAATACTACCAAAAATCTTGTGAAACCATGGGAGTAGAATTATTAAGATTAGGTCATCGAAAAGAAAGAGATAAAAGACTCACCACACACATATTTCTAAGTTGCAGGATATTAGGCATAAATAAAATATATTAT
>JALWJP010000176.1 GCA_026997215.1 Nanobdellati archaeon | reverse complement strand
ATATATTCACAAACGGACTGATAATTTCTTTACTTTCAAAGATTTTAAGACTTAAAGCAGAATACCTTGAAAAACAGCTTATTCCTGAAGAAGAAGAGAAAGAACAAACTGTAAGACATATTTTTAGACAAGTTTTGAAGGAAGAAACTGAGTTATCTGACGATGATATAGAAAATCTGTTAATGGTTGACAGTATTAGAGAAAAGCTAAGAAAACCAAAATCTGTAAGTCCAAAGAGGATTAGCTACCGGGAGTTTCAGGAAGTTACGAAAGGACAGATAAAAGAAGTTTTGCATGAGGACACGGACTATAATGCTTATGCAAGAGAGATATACGAGAAGGTAAAAAAAGGAATTTTTAGGATCAGGACTTATAAGGATTTCATAGGTCTTATGTTTGCTATTACCTTATATAACCTAGATATTACAGATATTAGATCCTTTTACTGGTAAGGAAATTGAAAAAATTGAATTTCAGGGAAAGGGTAGTTATGTTAGGAATATAAATGTGTCAGCCGATACTTAACTTATAGACAGTTTGAAAATCATATAAAAGAAGATGATGTATTTAAGAAGGTAAAGTAAAATGGCAAAACTGAGAGTCAATAACACAGATTTCTTTTGGAAACATGCAGATATTTTATATGCCAGTGCAGGCGTTAATCCAAGTGGCTATGATGAAAGAATAATTCCATTCATAGCATTAAAGGTTCTTATAGATTATGGAAAAGTTAAATTTAATTTAGATTATCAGAACAACTTTGGATTATCAGAAAAAGAATTTGCAGAGATAAAAGGTAGTAATTTAAGGGAAACTTTCTTTAATTTAGTTTCAAATATGGAAAAGTTTTCAAACTTTAAATATATGGTTCAACAGCAAAAATATAACAACCCAAAAAGTAAATCTCGTAAAAAAGAAAACGCTATCAAATACTTTGTTGAGGCTTTTAATTTTGAAAAGCACATAAAAGAGTTGTCAGATGATTATTTATTAGAGGCTATTTTAGATATATATAACGAGGTAAACTTTAAAGAAGTCCCAAAAGAACAGTTTAAAGACCTTTATGAAACTACTATCTCAAGAATGAGGAAAGGAAAGCAAAGAGGCTTTAACGGGGATTTTATGGGACAGCATTTTACCCAATCTGCAACAGTTAGATTAATGTGTGAAGTTGCTTACTCCAAAATGAGAACTAAAAAGAAGATTGCTATATATGACCCTGCCTGTGGTGTCGGAATGATGTTATTAGAGTCTTACTTTTTCTTTAAAGAGAAAGGAATTAAAGAAATAGAAGTTTACGGACAAGAAATAGATTGAAAGGTATGGCTACTTGCAAAAATATTTATGGAAGCGTTAGATATTCCTAATACGTTAGCAAGAGGAAATACTTTAACAAATCCTGCGTTTATCAACGGTTTAAATGGAAATGATAGCTTTGATTTCATAATAACAAATCCACCTTTTGGTATAGATTGGAAACACGAAGAAAAAATAATATCTAAAAATATGGAAGATGAGAAAAAGTCATTTTTCTTTGTGGTTAAAGATGAAAAAGGAAAAACGGTATTACCACCTAAAGGAGATGGACAGTTTTTATTTATGCTTCATATAATAAAATTGATGTTAAATGAGAAAGAAAAAGGTAAAGACGCTTTTGCAGGTATAATCTCATCTTCATCACTTCCTTATGCTTCAGGAAAACAACAAGATTTAATAAGAAAAGCTATATTTGAAACTGGCATTGTAGATACAATACTTTTACAGCCACCAAATATGTTTTCTAATACTTCAATGCAAACTTGTATATGGTTTTTAAATACTCAAAAAATGGATAATAAGACAAAATACAATCTGACTTTAGTTAGAGCTGATAATCCTGGGCTTTATGCTAAACATCCAGAGCCGATGGATAATATGAAAAATACATACTCAGAGGAAAATATAAAAGAGATTTTAGAGTTAATAAAATCACGAAAGAAAGAAATATCTTATAAGAAAAAAGTAATTTCTGTAAAGAAAGGAGATAGTATAATATCAAGAATAAATATATCTTCTGAACTTCCTTTAGAAAGTGAGCAAATGGAAGATATAGATTTATATGAGCTTTATAGAGACTTAATGGAAACATTAGATTGTTTATGTAAAAAAAGAAATAAAAGAAAAATTAGACAGGTTGTTTAAAGTATGGGCAAATTTTCTGAAGATATAGTTAAGCTATTTGAAGAGTTTAAAAAGCAAACAGGGAAATAT
>JALWJP010000175.1 GCA_026997215.1 Nanobdellati archaeon | reverse complement strand
GTTTATTTAATTCATTTCTTTTAGATTTTAATTCCCTTGCTTCTTCTCTTAATTCTTTAAACATTTTTATAGTGTTCGAATCTACTTTATCTGAAATTTCTTTTAATTCTCTTTCTAATTTATCTTTAAGATCTTTTAATTCTTTTAATTTCTTTTTCTTTATTTCTTTGATGAACTCTTCTAGACCTTCCATAACCATATGATAGGGAAGACTAATCTTTTTAAATTTATTGTTGTTTTATCTTATTTGATATTATCCCGCCGTAGCTCAGCCTGGTAGAGCGTGCGGCTGTAGGTTCTTGCCTTAGGCGAGAACTGGTAGCACTCTACCATATAAGCAGTGACCGCAGTGTCCCCGGTTCGAATCCGGGCGGCGGGATCATGTCCTTGCTTTCCTCATACTGATTTTTAGAAGAGAAATTTGCATTTTGAGAATTATTTTCACGGATCTATTATATTCCTACATCATAAAGTTTGTCGTGTTTTTTCATTATTTCTTTTATTTCTTCTAATATATTCTTTTCATTATCTTTGAGAAGTGTGATGTTTTGTTTAAGGATTATGTAGTGCTCTTTGGGAATATAAGGATAAAAAACATCACCAGGTTTGATATTTCTTCCCACCACTCCTTTATCTATGGATATTGCTACTTGATCTCCTTGATGTGCTTCACTTACATTTTCTCCCATTTTTTGAATAGCTAATATTGTACCTATTATTTTTCCTTCTTGATTCATAATAGTAGTTTTTGTCCTAACTACTCCACCTTCTACTTCTACTCCTATTATTGCTGGTTTGCTTTGTCTAAAAACAAAATGTTCTAAAAACTTTAATTTGAAGGGATAAGTAACAGATTCTATGATCTCTCTTTCTTTTCTCTTTTTGAGATCTTCTATGAATTTTTCATATTCTTCAATGAGGTGATATATTACTTTTGATTCAAATATTCTCACTCCTTTACTTTTAGCAAATTCTTTTATTTCCTCGCTTACATCCACATTAAATGCAAAAATTACTCTTTTTTTTTTTTTTTTTCTCTCTGCTAGCAAAACATCCTTTTTAAGAACGGTTCCAATGTTGGCTTCTTTAATCTCTATATTCTTCGATTTAAGCACGTTAATTAATGCTTCTAAACTACCTAACGCATCTGCTTTAACTATAACACCCTCTATGTCCTTCTCAAAAGAAATGGTTTCTACATCTTTTTTTAACTCATCTATGTATTTATTTTTGTTTTTAATAGTAGAGGGTAATGCTATGAATTGAGAACCCGCAACAACTTCGTCTATATTTTGAGCCAATATCTTAAATCCTGATGCAGCAGTAATTATGTCGTACTGGTTAAATAAATTGCTTGCCCTTAGTTCTTGTAAAGGTTTAGGTTTAAGTAATGCTCTTACTTTTCTCTCTAGTACTTCATTAATATTTCCTATTAGAAGTGTGTCGTTCTTTCTTATGGCTCCGTCATAGAGAATTACGTCTAATGTTTTACCTAATCCTTTTGTTTCTTTTACTTCTAATATGACTCCTCTTCCTACTCCTTCTGGATCTATATATAACTTATCTTTTATATACTTTTGAACCAAACCTATTAGAATAGTTAAAAGATCTTCTACCCCTTCCCCAGTTAATGCAGATATAGGGACTATTGCAACGGTAGAAGTGAAGTCATCGATGTTAAAATATAAATCCGCATTGAAGCCGTAATTGCTGATTTGTGCTATGAGATCATAAGCTTTAGTATAAAATTGTTGTTTGACATCTTCTCTTTGTTTATTAAATGTTGTCATGAAATCTGTGTTTTTATGAGAAATCCATCCACTTATTCTATCTATTTTATTAGCAGCAATTATGAATGGTGTTTTATATTGTTTTAAAATATTTATAGATTCTTCGGTTTGAGGTTTAACACCTTCGTTAATATCTATCACTAAAATAGCTATGTCTGCTAAGTTACCTCCCCTCCTTCGAAGCAATGAAAAAGCTTCATGACCTGGAGTATCTATGAAGAGTAAACCCGGAATCTCTACATTTATTTTGTATTTTTTTAATAAATTTTTACATCTTTCTATTAACACATCTTTTGGTATCTCGCTAGCGCCTATGTGTTGTGTTATTCCTCCGGCTTCTTTTCTTACTACATTAGTTCTTCTTATATAATCTAATAAAGATGTCTTTCAATGGTCAACATGTCACATAATACTTACTATTGGAGCTCTCTCTTCTAATTTGGAAATATCATCCTCTAAAATTAAAGATGTTATATCCTTATTTA
>JALWJP010000174.1 GCA_026997215.1 Nanobdellati archaeon | reverse complement strand
TGATTCACTTCAAAAACTTTATAATGAACTTGTTGCAAAGGGAAATATTTCCCTCCAAGAAGCTTTAAAGGTTGGGGTGACAATTGAGGATTTAGATATTTATGATTTAGAGAAGTTTATTGCTAACACAAAAAATCCTGATGTTATAGAGGTATATGAAAAGATTAATAATGGTTCTATGAATCATATGAGAGCTTTTACCCAACGATTAGGTCAATATGGATTAAGTTACCAACCGCAATATATTAGTAATACAAGATTTACAGAAATCCTTTCAGAAGGTAATGGAAATCATATGAGAGGGTCTATTGAAAATCTGGAGAGAAATCGAGTAAATATAAATAATAGTAAAGTTACTAAGACTCAGCAAGTGGAACAAACATCTCTTTTTATGAAAATTCTAAGTTTCTTTAAATCTTTGATATAAATGAAATATATCTTTCTACCCTAGAATTAACAATTTTAATCAAATTATTTCTTGGCAAGAACATTTGCCTTGTAATGAAAGAAAACACATATACTGATAACTCAGCGTATGTGTTTTTATAGCGATGTCTAGTGCCCAGGGTATATTCTAGCACTAGATTAACAATCTAGTGCTAGGACGGGACTTGTCGCCAGTTCTAAACTCAAACTTCGCATTCTCTTTATTTCTATTGTGTTGATAAATTATCTAGACTACGTAAAACCCTATCCAATAATTTCCGTCTTACATTTCCGTGAGTCTTTATAGATTTTTCTCTTTTTCTTGCCGTTTCTTCTATGAGAAATGCTTCGTAGTAGATAAGACGCCACGGGATTTTTGCTTTTGTAGATTTAACCATTCCCTCATTATGCTCTTTAAAACGTCTTCTTAAATCAGTCGTGCTTCCAATATAAGTTGATTCATCTTTTAGTGATTGAAGTATGTAAACGTAATAGAACATAGGTATATTTAGTATAGCAGAGTATACTTAGGATTACATACATACTAGCGCTAGATTCCCAGTCTAGCGTTGCCCAAGGGCGGGCCCTGGCACTAGATGTTGCTATGTTAATCTTTACGCGTCTAAACTCTTTTAAGGGAAGAATGTTATTTCTTTGGTAGGTAGGTACCAAGTCTATTAAAAAACATACACACTGATAATTCAGTGTGTATGTTTTTATAGCAACATCTAGTGCCCAGGGCGGGACTTGAACCCGCACGCACAAGGTGCCACGGCCCTCAACCGTGTGTGTATACCAATTCCACCACCTGGGCATATTCAATTGAACAAGAACAATATACACAAACTCCTCATTTACGCAACTTTTCTTTCGTACAAAAATACAGTAAACTTTTAGTATATGTTTCGTTTTTTACGCATTATCCATGCATTCTTCCTTATTAAAAAAGGGAAGAGGGGAAGAGAGGGACTCACGCAAGACCTCTCATTTGGTCCAATTGAAGATATCTTCTTTGTAAGTTTTTTTATCCTCGGACTTCTCATTGGGGGACTCTTTTATCTTTCTTATGTTAATGAAAGCAGTATCGCACTCTTTTTTGCGGTTCTTCTTATCCTCGCAGTTATTGTAGATATTTGGATTTACCTTGCCATAAAGCATTTTGTAACAGGAGCAACAAAAAAAGCATTAAATTTTACTGAAAGCCGCGCGCAACAATTCTTTTCGCGATTCTCCAAGGTTGTTGATGTTGAAGAAATTATAGAAGAGAAGGAGAGGGGTAAAACTTCTCGCGGAGAAAATTAAATGTATGCACGAGAAGGAAACAAGAAGGGAAAATAAAAATGGAGAACTTTATGTAGTTGCGACACCTATTGGAAATCTTGAGGATATAAGCCTTCGCGCACTTCGCGTATTAAAAGAAGTGGATGCAATTCTCTGTGAAGATACTCGTGTGACAGGAAAACTCCTCGCACATTTTGATATCAAAAAACCGCTTATCTCTTACCATGCGCGTTCTTCACAACATAAAGAAGAAGAGATTATTCGTAAGCTTAGAGAAGGGAAACGCTACGCTCTCGTTTCTGATGCGGGAACTCCTGCGATATCCGACCCAGGATCAAAACTTATCGATGCAATTTATCGTTCTGAGAAAGCAATACGCATTATTCCCATTCCTGGGCCGAGTGCGGTAATAAGTGTCCTCTCTGTATCTGGTTTTTTTGGAAATCAATTCACTTTCTATGGATTTTTTCCACAAAAGAAGGGAAGAAAGAAGCTTCTTAAAGAGATATTTTCTTCTTCCCGTATTGCAGTCTTTTATGAATCACCTCATCGTATTCTCAAGCTATTCGAAATGATAAAGGAATAT
>JALWJP010000173.1 GCA_026997215.1 Nanobdellati archaeon | reverse complement strand
CAACAAAGACGTCTGGTTTTTATTAAAAACCAGAGATAATTTACAAGAAATAAATGCTTATACTCAATCCATAACATCATTCTCAGTAACAAACCCTTACTACACCACAGGCCAACTAATATCCAAAAACCTCTTAACATTCAACTTAACCCCAGCAGATGTAATAACATCTTTAACATTCAACATTGATAAATACCCTAACCTCATAGACATCTTCATATCCCCTGACAATACAACATACACAAAAATATCTTTAGACTCAAGCAATACCTATGATTTCACACCACAACAACAATCCTGGAAATCTTTATTCCTCAAAATTATACTTAATGCAAGATATGATAGGTTAGATACCCCAATATTAGATGCTTACACCTTAACTTACATAGATAAAGCAGAAGAATCTATTAAACTCTTCTTAGATAACCCTTCTAATCTCAACTTAACCATAACATCCATAACCATAGAAAGCTTATCTAATCCAGATAAGTACTGCTCCTTATATCTTAACAACTCCTATATCTCTCCTTTAGGCATAAAATATTATGCTTTCCCTGCAAATAATTGCTCATTCCCCTGCTTAGAAGGAGAGAAATATAGAGTTATAGTTGCGACGGAATGCGGAACTTATAAGTTTGTTAGGGATTGTTAGTTCTACTCAACAACAATTCTGGTTTACCAAGTTAAAATTTTAAAAATTCTTTTAATATGATTAAGGTATGGATATAGAGAAAGTAGCAAAAATGTCAAGATTATGGTTAAGTTCTGAGGAAAAGAAGACTTTTGATAAAGATTTAGATGAGATTTTAAAGATGTTTGAGGTATTGAATTCTATTGATGTTTCTGATGAAAAGATAATCATTCATCCCACTCCTTTAAGCAATGTTATGCGCAAGGATAAACCCGAAAAAAGTATGAGTATGGAGCACACTTTTAAGAATACAAAAAATAAAGAAGAAGGTTATTTTAAAGGGCCTAAAACACTAGAGTGATAATATGAACTTGAGGGAATGGTTAGAGGAAGAATTAACTAATAAGGAAATTAAGGAAAATATTTCCTATATAATAGAAAAAGCAAAAACCTTAGATAAAGATTACAACTTCATGATTACTTTTAATGAAGAAGATCCTAAAGATTATCAAGAAACCAAACTTAAAGGACTTGTTGTAAGTGTTAAAGACTGCTTTACAACTAAGAATATGAGAACTACTGCTGGTAGTAGGATCTTAGAGGATTATATTCCTCCTTTCGATGCTACCATTGTTAAAAGATTGAAAGATGCTGGAGCCCACATTCTTGGAAAGACTGCCATGGACGAGTTTGGCTTTGGTAGTTTTTCCACTAACTGTGCTTTTAATATTCCTAAGAATGCTAATGATGTTACTCGTGTAGCAGGAGGATCGAGCGGGGGAGCAGGAGTTATAACACGTTTGCTTAAGGGGGAGCCCCATGTTGCCATAGCAGAAAGTACAGGAGGAAGCATATCAAATCCTGCAGCTTTTAATGGTGTATTTAGCATTACTCCTACTTATGGTTTGCTTTCTCGCTATGGCTTAATAGATTATGCTAATACACTCGATAAACCAGGAGTGATGGCATCATCTGCTTATGATTTAGCTTTTATTTTAAACACTATCAAAGGAAGAGATGAAAGAGATCCTACTACTCACGATTATCCCTTAGATTTTTTAAAAGTCTTGAGCTCTTTTGACCCCTCTAATTCTAAAATAGCGATTATAAAGGATTATGAAGAAAGAATAATCGACAAAGAAATTAAAAATAGTTTAAAAAAAGTTATAGATTTCTTAGTTAATGAGGGATTGGAAGTTGAGGAGATATCTTTAAGCTTAACTGATGCAGCTTTAGCCTCTTACTATGTAATTGCTACAGCAGAAGCCTCTACAAACTTAGCTAAATATTGTGGTATGAGATATGGTAAGGAGGGTGATGTGAAAGGTAAGCACTTTGACGAATACTTTTCTGAAATTCGATCTAAGTATTTTGGTGAGGAGGTTAAAAGAAGAATAATTTTAGGTAGTTTTGTTAGAATGGCAGGATATAGAGATGCATATTACATTAAAGCTTTAAAAGTAAGAAGCAAAGTTATAAAGGAGTTTAAACAGCATCTTCTAAATTACGACTTTTTGTTAGCACCAACTATGCCTATTTTACCACCAAAATTTGAGGATGTGGAAAACTTAAGGCCTCACGAAGTATATGCTTTAGATGTGCTAACTGTTCCTGTTAATTTAGCAGGTTTACCTCATGTTAATGTTCCTTTAAAAACAACTTTATCTTTACCTGCCGGATTACACATTATTTCTGATCATTTTAAAGATGCTAATGCACTGGCAATGGCTTATTGGATCGAGCAAAACTATAAGGGGATATTTTAATGGGTTTAGAAATACCTTTTGAGGTTAAAATTCAATTAAGGAAGAAGAAATACGGTATTGCAGGTCAACAAGCAGCAGTTCAAATATGTACTTGGACTAAAAAAGCTTTGAAAAGAGAGGCTGTTTGCTATAAACATAAGTTTTATGGTATTGATACTCATCGGTGTGCTGAAGTAACTCCTTTAGCTATGCTCTGCTCTCAGAATTGTATTTTTTGCTGGAGACCTATGGAATTTATGAAGTTTAGAGAACCTACAACTCAAGAAGTTGATGATCCTGAGACTATTATAGAAGGCTTGCTTAAGGAACGAGAAAAACTTCTTTCAGGTTTTAAAGGCAATAAAGATGTGGATAAGGATTTGCTTAAAGAAGCTTTAAAACCAACTCATTGGGCAATTTCGTTATCAGGGGAACCCACTTTATATCCTCGTTTACCAGAGATGATTAAACTTTTAAGAGAAAAATATGGTGCAGAAACTATTTTTGTTGTAAGCAACGGTATGCATCCTGAAAGATTTCAGGAAATGTATGAGATGCGTAATGGAATGCCTTCTCAAATATATATTTCTATAGATGCTCCTAATGAAGAGGTATTTAAGAAAGTGAATAGGAGTGTTTATGAAGATGGATGGGAGAGGTTACATCATACTTTAGAAATTATAAGTAAGTTGCCTGTAAGAAAAGTTGCACGATTGACTTTAATAAAAGGAGTAAATGATAAAGAAGAGTACTTGGAACAATATGCTCGTTTGTTTAAAAAAGGTAATTTTGATTTTATAGAGGTTAAGGCTTATATGTGGTTGGGATATTCCCGGAGAAGGCTAACTATAAAAAATATGCCTTCTCATGAAGAAGTAAAAAACTTTGCTTTAGCTCTTATTCCTTATCTTTCTCATTATTCTTATGAGGATGAAGTTAAATTATCCCGAATAGTTTTACTAAAGAATCTGTATTCTCCCTTTCCTACTCTTCTTAAGAAGAAATCTTCTTCTTTAAAAGGAATAAAAGAAGATAAAGAAGAAAACTAGAGGCAGACAACTACCCCATGAGGATCTACATGACATGTTAGTATTCTCTGGGGCGTATGAATAAAAGAATATCTTACCGGTTCATCAATATAAAAGGTTTTTACATTTTCCGCTATTTTTACAGGAGTACCTCCTACAGCGGTGAATGTAAAGGTTTCAACAGTCTTTATTCTTGCTAACCCTTCTTCATTTAATCTTAAGAACACTTCTTCAAAATTAAGATACATCGTATCTTCTATAGTATTCACGACGGTAACGGTAACATTTTCTGTGGTATTGGTTTCGTTATTAAATACTTGTTGCTGTTGATGTGTTAATTTCTTTTTCCAACACGTTATTTTTGCAGAAGCTGTTGTGGGATATGTTACAGAGCATTGAATCTCATCTTCATTATAATGAGTGTTAATATAATCCATTAAGTTTTCTATGTTTGTTCTCATGATGGTTTCTTCAAAGTCCTCTTGGCTTATTTCTTCAGGTACACTTATAAAAACAGTAGATGGAGCGTAATCAAAGGGGTTTAATTCATCATCGTAATTTTGCATATAAGTTATGTCTGTATAGAGTGATTGTTTATAAATTTCTTTTAATTTATATAGATCCTCTATAGTATTAAGTGAGGTTTCATAACGTAATTCTTCAACTAATTTTGGCACTATTTTACCTCCTTTGTAAATGGTTAAATAATCTATACCATTTACATAATCGTTCCAATAAGCAGTATTACTACACCAATGCAAATTTAACCATTTTTTACAATAATTGTTGCTAGCAACTATAAATGTATTTAAAGGAAAATATTGTTTGCCTTCTCTTATAAGTTTTTTTACCTCTTCTGTAATTCTTTTATCTGCACCATCTAAAACCTTATTTTTATTTACATCATAATAAAAGTCAACGGAATTACACAACCAATCTCCTGCAAATACTATGTGCTGAAAACCGCTCATTAAAAAAGTAGCTATCATCAACCATGCAACTTTATTCTTTAAGCTTCTCATTTCTTTCACCTCGTGTTTTATATTTGATAAACATATATACCAAAGCCATTACAACAAAAACTATAGTTAGGAAGAAAATTATAGTTTTCGGAGAATAAAGATCTATTCTTTTTTTAGTATTGTTAGAGGTTATGCTTTCTAATTTTTTCATGAACAGGGATTCATATTCCTTTTCTGCTTCTGTACTATATAAGGGAGAGGCTATATTTTTACAAGCATCTTCTATGCATACCTTTACTAAATTTTCTTTAGGTACTTTATATTCTTTTAATACCACTCTATCTGTATAAGCAGATATGCTATCTGTGATGCAGTATTTACTTTCATTAAGGTAATAAGCACATACGTTAAACTCTTTTGTACCTTCTTTATTCACAGGGAAGTAAGGACCTGTGTATGTTGCATAGATCGTTATGTATGGATTTTCATCTTCAGACCAAGTCCATTCAATTAGATGAGCATTTTCATGAGGCATTATTAATCTGCTTGTGAACATATCTGCTATTTTGTTTTCTTTCTTTAACAAGAAGAGCAATGCATTAGCGTCGTAAGGAAGATCTTTTTTCTTTAAAGTTATTATTTCTCCCTCCGAATCTTTAGAAAGAGATATTTCCTTATTATATATTAACTTGCATTTAGATTTGTTCTTAAAGAACCACGTATCCCAATAATCGCATACATATCCTTCTAAAACATATTCTTCAGGATTCTCATTAGAACAAACAAAGCGAAGATATCCTTCCACTTCTTCTCCGAGAACCAAAGGACCTGCACTTCCGTAACTACCTCCTATGTTGCTGTATATTCTATCAATATAACAACTTTCTGCATTAGAAGATGAAGAATTAAGGCGTAATATTACATAAGCAGGAGTTGTATGAGCATTTACAAATCCTATCAATTGCTTATTATTGTTGATAGCATAAACATTATATGTTAATTTTGGAGTGATGAGATTGAGGTTTTCAGAAGGTATCTCAAAACTTACTTTTTTTACACCATAAGGACCTACTACTACATGCTTAACCTCTTTATATATTATAGGGAAAGGATTAAACACACTAACGTATTTTGATGAAGGGTATTGAAAACTATCTGAGAGGTTAGCTACTACTTCTAACACAATATCTCCATCAAACACAACGTCGTAATTTTTATTTTCTACAAATACGCCTATATTAGAAGGAGAATAAAGTTTTATTTTAACATCAATCTCATTTAAAACATAACTTTCTATGATTCTTGCATCCGTCGTTTCCTCTCCTTTTACCATTCCTGTTAATAACACTAGTGCTAAAAGCACAATACTTATATATTTGCTTTTCATTGTATCACCTAAGGCGTAGATGCAAATAATATGTCAAGCAAGTCTTCCCATTTATCTATGCATACATAACCATTAGCTGTTTCATCCAATAAACATAATTTGTTTGTTTGAGTTGTTTCTGATGTAACAGTATTATCTATATTTAGCGTTTCTGTATGTAGAAGAGTTATGGTTCCAGAGCTATAGGATAAAGAACTTCCTGTAAGAGAAGGAATCTGAGCGAGATTTTTCACTTCTAAATCATTTACAGTTAATTGAGCATTCAAGGTTAGATCTATGTCTGCAGTTGCGCCATTAGATAGTATTTCTTGCAGGTCTGCATCTGTGTGATCTATTATGCCGTTTTGGTTTACATCTACGCTTTTAAGAGAATCCGTTTTTTCTGCTATTTGAGAGAGATAATGATAAGGCTTGGTTACATCTACATTAGAGGAAACGCCATATGCTATATAAGCAGTTGCTATTCCTAATATGTAAGCAATTATAGACACAATTATAATCTTGCTTGTTTCCATAATATTATTAAGCTTTAAAAAGTATATATATTTTTTAAATAATTGCTTTAAAATGATTTTTTATGCTTTATGCCGGGGTCGCCTAGCCAGGTATGGCGCGGGACTTGAGATCCCGTTCCCTTTATGGGTGCGAGGGTTCGAATCCCTCCCCCGGCGTTATTTTATTGTGCGTTAGGTGTTCAAGCGATAGCGAAGAACACCTACATTCATTCTAGTGTCAACTGATAATTTGCAGTTGTGCCGATAATTTTCGGCACTTCGAATCCTTATTAAATTTTACTTGTATTGATTAAGAATCTCTTCTACCTCTCCTGCTTTCTCTACTATTTTTACGCCTCTTAAAGTTAGAGATTCTTTTAGATTTTCTCCTATATGTTCCGCAACAAACACATTAATGTTTTTTTCAAGAAGAAGGTTAGCTACTGCTCTTCCCCTACCTCTTCCTAACTCTGCATAAGGATTTTTAACTTTCTCTACAAGTTTGTTGTTTTCATAGATGTAAAAGTACTGGGCCATAGCTGCTCTTGAGGCAATTGTTTTTCCATCATTCGTTGCTATGCATATTCTCATTCTAACCACCTCTGCTTTTCTATAAATTTTATGATGAAATATATTACAAAGGAAAACATTATTAGTACGAGATTAAATATGATAGCGTATTTTAGGGAAAAATAATAAGCTAGAATAGGTATAAGAGGTACTTTTACCGCACGTGCATATAAGAAAGCAGCTATATGAGCATAAGACACCCCTTCTTTTTTAAATTTGCTTAATAAGGGATAGATTAAATAAACAGAACCCATTGAAATTATTCCTGCTAATATAAAGAAAAACAAAGAATGCTTAGAGTTTGCTGCTTTTTTTATTAAGTCTTTGGCTTTTTTATTTTCCAACAATAGAAGTAAGATTATGACTAAAATAAAAGGTGCTATTAAAGAATACAATATTTTTAATAACTCTTGCAACGATTTAATGACAAGAGAAGGGTTATACAACGCAATTATCATATAGAATAATGATGTTGCGCCATACCACCAATATCTTTTATTTTTCATATGTTCACCCTTATAAAATGAGGTAAAGAATAACTATGAGTGATGCAGCTAAAATGCTTAATACAAAGGAAATTAAATTTCTTACAATAACAAATTTCCATCCAAAATATTCTTGCTCTACTGGCATTTGAGCTAATCCTACTGTGATCCATGCTATGATAAAAGAAGTAAGTGCTATTAAAGGGATGCCTTGCGAATAGAAATAACCACTTAAGACATAGCTATTAACTGGATTACCTGCAAAAATACTACCTGCTAAGGTAAACAAGAATGTTGAAAACCACGCAGGTAATAATAGAAATGAATTTAAAACACCGCTTTCCAAAAGAACATTTTTAAGAAGTATGAAGAAAGAGAGAGTTGATACAATTAAGGGAACTGTTTTTATAGTATTGATAGCAGGTTTTAATCTCTTTTTTATATCCATAATTACAATATGTATTTTTTAATTTAAATAAATCACTTTGTTTTAACAGCCACACCTCTTTTAAATTCTTTCATTTCGTTGCAAGTAAGCAAAGCTTCTCCAAAACCTAAAAATTCTTTTTGAACGTAAATTGCTACAATATCTTTAGGCATTATGTTGCTATCGCATTTCTCCACGAACTTAGCAAAGACATTTTTTCCTTTTTTTACAAAAGGAGCAGCTTCATGTGATATATAAACTTTTAAAGGGTAATCAGCATTTTGATCTTTTAGAAACTTTATAAACATGGGCGTAGGTACAAACGTGTTATCATGACTTCTTAAAGTGAGCATTACTTTATCATCATAAATCACTTCCCTCAGGCGAGAGGTGGTTTTAGAAAAATTGTATTTTACCTTTTCATAATTTAAGTCTTGAAACATATGGTTGCGAAATTGATATGAAAGCACATCTTTAACATATTGCTCTGGATTTTTGTTCATAAAGGCTATGGTTTCTTGATAATGCTCTTTCTCATCTTTGTAAGTAGATATTTGAGAAAAGGGATATGTTAAAAGTAAAGATAAAGGCACTCTTATGCCCCATAAATTTCTTTTAATTCTTGTTTTGGCAAACTTTACTCTATTTTTTGCTATACATAACATCGGTCTTTTGAACCCCTCTTCTCTTGTAATAAAACCTCTTCTTCTAGTTGATGGTTCATAATTTAATAACATTTTTTTTCTTCGAGAAAGCAGATAGCGATAGGCTTTGACCAATTCTGGTCTGGAACCTATACGATATTCAACATAATCATATAGCATACCTTCTTGTATTGCTGCTTTTAAAGCCTCAATCTCCTTAAATAACACGAGCAAATTATGTTTTGCTAACTCCTCTATGCTTATTTCCTTTGGTGTCTTAGCTTTACATTGTAGGCATGAACATGGAAAATAATTAAGATCTTTCAAAGAGTATGTTTTATTTTCACAAATCATTCTTTTCTCGTAAGCATATAAAGCATAACTTGCAGAATCAAATAGATCTATTCCTAATAATACAAGCAAGGGAAATATAATAGGGTGGCCGGCACCAAACGCATGGATGGGTTTTGAAGGTAAAGCATGTTGTTTAACTTCACTTACTATTCTTACTAAGTTTTTAAAATCGTAATTTTCCATGAGAGGCACTATCCCGCCTATCGCAAAAACGCTTGCATTAGATTTATTTGCGTATTTTGTTGCCTTTCTTCTCAACGGTAAGAATAAGCCTCCTTGTATTGGAAAAGAATAGGGAAGGTTTAAAGATTCGAGATGTTTTATTCTTTCTAAAGTTTTATTTAATTTTTTAGATGCTGATGCGTAATTATCTTGAGGTAATGTAAAAAGATCAAGAGGCGTTATAATATCACTTCCTATTTGTTGTTGAAAAGAGATAGTTTCTTCATTACTGATTTTTGCTTTTCCTTGAGAGTACATTTGAAATGTGCCTGAATCTGTATAGATCACTCCTTCAAAATTATAAAATTTATGTAATCCTTTTTTTATTATGTCTTCTTTGTATTTGCTATTTCTAAGGATATAAGAATTGGTAATGATGATTTGCAAGTTTAAATTCTTTTTCATCCACTCTATGCTTACTGGCATTTTATTTGGGTTTATTACTACTGCAAGATTGGGGGTTTCAACTTTTTTGCCATTAATCTCCCAAATGCCTACTCTTCCAAGACCATCTCTAAACTTTATTTCAAACACATTACCAAACCCTTATAACTTCGCAATTCTCATTTACTTCCACAAAATGATTTGCTTTTCCTTCTCTAAATTCTTTACATTGATTCTCTGGTAAATTATCTATTTCTTTACGGGGTTTGTGGGCAATATCGCACACCCAATTCTTATGCATCCATGAAGGGTTATTATCTGATAAGCACGGCCCTTTACTTAAATCCTTATGACTGGTTTTTGCTTCCATACATAGGTTTATACAATCGTTTATTATATCTTGATGCTCTACATTTTTTGCAGATATGCATCCTGCTAATGCTAAGATTAAGATCAACACTGCTGTTAAAATCAAGCGATTCATATTTATTTTAAGGTAAAGAAGATTTTAAAGATTTTTTTCAATTTTGTTTTTAAGATCGATTAGATCCTTGGGAAGATGCATAGCCAATATCTCTTTTTCTTTTTCTTTCGTAATAAATGTTAATTC